>CAXHYW010000373.1:0-4720 GCA_964021475.1 uncultured Desulfobacteraceae bacterium
GATATTCATTCGAAGGCCCTCAACGGAATTCTGGGTCACAAACCCGGTCTGGGACCGCATGATTTTTCGCAGCAGGGCTTCATCGGTGTGGCAAAGATCCAGAAACCCCTGATCGGAATTAAAAAAAACAGACCCGTTTGTGGGGGGGATTTTGCCGGCAAGACATTTTAAAAGGGTGGACTTGCCGGACCCTGATTCCCCCACAATCCCGATGACTTCTCCCTTGTCCAGTTCAAAATTGACTTCGTGGCATCCCATGGTCTTTCCATAAAATTTGGAGAGATTCTGAACCCGGAGCAGGGGGCGTTTCTTTTGGGAATCTAGGGTTGACATGGGACCTCCTTTTCCAGAGTATTGGCGCAATATTCCGAATCAGAGCAGACAAACATTCGCGTTCCCTGATCGTCCATGATGATTTCATCTAAGAAACTTGTGTGTGATCCGCAAATGGCGCAGGACTCCTCCCAGGCTTCCAGCTCAAAGGGATAATCTTCAAAATCAAGGCTGACCACATCGGTATAGGGAGGAACGGCATAGATCCGTTTTTCCCTGCCCGCTCCGAATAGATGAACGGCAGGGGATTGATGCAGTTTGGGATTGTCAAATTTGGGAATGGGGGAGGGGCTTGCGATATACCGGTTATGAACCCGGACCGGATAATCAAAGGCCGTGACAATCCGGCCATGGCAGGCGATGTCCTCATACAATTTAACGTACATGGCTCCGTATTCCTCAAAAGCATGCATTTTAGCGGCTTCGGGCCGTTTGGGTTCAATGAACTGCAAAGGGTCCGGGATGGGAACCTGATATACCATGATCTGTCCCTGGGTTAACGGGGTTTCCGGAATCCTGTGACGGGTCTGGATGATGGTGGCCCGGGGGGTTATTTCGGTGATCTCAACATGGGCGGTCCGCCGGAAAAAATCTTTTATGCTCACGGCATTCACCGTATCGTTCGATCCCTGGTCAATGACTTTGAGAATGTCCTCTTTGCCCAGAAGCGATGCGGTGAGCTGGATGCCGCCGGTTCCCCAGCCATAGGGTAGGGGCATTTCCCGTCCGCCAAAGGGTACCTGGAAGCCGGGGATGGCCATGGCTTTTAAGATGGCCCGCCGGATCATTTTTTTGGATTGTTCATCCAGGTATGCAAAATTATAGTGTGAAGGCATTTGTTTTCCTGTTGTTAAAGATTTTTTTCCGGAGCGGATTTTGGCCGCTTTGTTTTTCCAGGGGCTTGTTTTTCCAGATAGTTGGTCTTCTGAAGGCTTCTCACGGACAAAAGTTCTGACTGGAAATCAACATAATGGGGAAGTTTCAGGTGCTGAACAAACCCGGATGCCTCCACATTATCAGAGTGGGCGAGAATAAATTCCTGGTCCTGGCCCGGATATTTCACGGCTTTTCCCTCTTCGGCGTTTTGCAGGGAGCGGTCCAGAAGAGACACGGACATGGCCTTTCTTTCATTTTGGCCGAATATTAGGCCATATCCGTTTTCAAAGCCAGGAGATCTGTCCTTTTCTCCATTGAATCGGTTGATCATAAAGCATTCGGTAATTTTGATCTCTCCGATTTTGATTTCAAACCCCAGTTCTGGCGGGGTATAAAGCACCTCCACAAACCCCACCCGCAGTTCTCCCAGAAACGGGTGGCGATCCAGACCAAACCCCCGTTGAAGGGAGTATGCCGAGCTGAGCAAAAATCCTTCGTCCCCCCTTGCAAGGGCCTGGAGACGGATGCTTCTGGCGGCGGGAATTTTCAAGGGCTGGCGGGTCAGATCCTGGGTGGGCTCTCCGATCAGTTCCCCGGGGCCTTTTTCCATTAACCCCTGCTGGATCAGTATTTCCATCACCCGGGGCAGGGGAGCCGTGGTTTGAGCCCCCTTCCCTTCCTTCGTTTGTGACTTGTTTGTGGCTTCTTTTTCACCGGCCTCTTCGAGTGTTTGGTTGGCCGTATCCTTGTCCATGTCAGGGTCAAACTCAATGAGTCTGTGGGTGTAATCATAGGTGGGGCCGAGAATCTGTCCGCCGGGAAGATCCTTAAATGCACCGGATACCCGTCGGATGGCCCGCATTTTCCTCGTGTTTACCGGGGTTGAGTTGCCGAATCGTTTCAGGGTGGTTCGATAGGCCCGGACCAGGAAAACGGCTTCCACCAGATCTCCCTGGGCCTGTTTGATGGCCTGGACGACAGCCCGCTTGTCATAGAGGGCCCCTTCGGCCATCACCCGGTCCACGGCAAGACCCAGTTGGTTTTCGATCTGGTCTGGGCCGATTTCCGGAATTGTTTCGGGCCCCCGTCTTGTCCGGGTAACCAGGCGCCGGGAGTTTCTGACGGCAGTTTGTCCCCCCTTTACAGCAACATACATTATAAAATCTCCAGGTGTGTGGTTCTGGGAATGGCGACAAAAATGGTGTCCCAGACAAAAATCATGTCCACACCTAGAGGGTAGGTATTAAAAATCTGGGCTCTTTTCTCGATAAAGCGGTTGGATACCCCGGTTAATTTTAGATCGGTGTGGGTCTGGATACCGGGACCTGTCAAGCGAAGAGAACTCCTTTTATCAACCCCCCCTGTCTGAATGATGAGGGTGGTTGATTCCTGGGGAGATTCAATGGTTCCCAGGCTGAAGTGTCCCGGGTCTCCAAGGTTCTCATAATCGGTGCACAGGGCAAAGGCGGTATTTTTTTTCGCCTGGGAAAAGGGGGCACCGGTATGAAACACAAGCCATTGGATGGCTGCTGAATCATGGGCAAGATTGGACCACAATGGAGTTTCAAAATCCAGAAGCGTCATGAGAATGGCGCCTGCGGCAGGATCGAGCGATTTTGGGGGTCCTATTTTGATGGGCAAGTTCATGATTTTCCCGGGGGTTGCCATGGCATCCAATACCGTTCTGAAAATTGCCTGGCTGTCAAATATTTCTGATTGAAATCCTTTTTGCATAACTCGTCTCCCTATTCGCCCCTTTTCAGGGTAAAAAATTCCACGCGTGTATCCGACACATCCCGTGCCATTTGTTCATTTTTCGCGGTTTGTTTTGCCTTCAGATCTTTTATGAGGGTGGCTGCCAATTTTTCGTGGGTGTCAGGATCCTGGAGCAAAGCGTCAAAGAGAGCTGCCAGTTCCGCATGACGAAGATCAGACCCCATTATCCATGAGGTGCCCATAAAATTATTTTTTACCTCAAGAACGCAACGGGAGACGGTGACCTCGCCCAGGTTGAACCGGCCGTTTGAACCGTCTGCTTTTGCCTGGACCATGATCATTCCGGTTTCAGGCTTCATCATATGGGTGATGTCTATCTCGCCGCCAAGCGCTTTTTTCGCCGATTCAAGATCCATTGGGTCTGCGCTGCCAAGCAGTCCGATCCATTCTTTCCGGTTTTTCCCCGTCACCATTGCGTTCTTTTTCTTCATCGTTTTCCCTTGTGTTGAATGAGTGTTGAGGGGCATTTAACACAAATTTTATGAGTAGGTGATTAGGCAAATGTGATAACCCTGTTAAGGGTGGGGACTTTAACCATAAAACGGGGAAAAGGCTGTTTCATGTCAAAAATTTTCCGCATCTTGCCTTTTGGTTAATTTTTTATTAACCTTAAATTAATTTATAATATGAACTGTATTTGAAATTTGTGGAATAGCACTTTAATTTGACCCTCAGAAAAAGCCATAAAGGATCCCCTGATACCCATGCGCAATTTTCCGGATACCCTCACTAACCTCATTGAAAAAAGCGATCTGAATGTCAACCGGATCAGCCAGATTTCAGGCATTTCCAATACTTATCTGACCAAGATATTAAAAGGCAAAATCAACCACCCGGGCAAGGACAAAATCGCCTCGGTTCTCTTGGCTCTCAATTACAAGATAACAGATATTAATCTCATCCTTGCGGAGTATGATTATATGCCCCTGAACCACCATGATATTCCAGAAATTCTGAAAAATAACCGGAAGAGAAAATTTGAAGGCAGGATTGTCCCCCAATTTGATTCTATTTATTTTGAGCTGGCCATGGCTGCCCTTGAAGCCATAGGAGGGACCAAAATAATTGTCAAAACCCGGCCCAGCGGAATTTTTCTGCCCATGGAATTGTATATGATGAAGGAATTTCCCACAGAATCAGATGATGAGGCCGCCAGATTTTTCATGAGATTTACCCATGATATCGTCCTGGAAAGAAAAGCACTTTTTGCGAAAAACGTCACAAAAGGGTTTCGCTATGAAACCTATATGTGCAGGGACTGCCTCGGGGAAAGCCTGGAAAAAAGCATTGGAGCCTTCGCCGCCCAGACCTCTCCTGTCAAGGTGGATCTTTTTACAAAATACTTTGCCAATGCCGTGTCAGCTTCGCTAAAATTTCCAGACCAGCAGCTTCATAGGGTTATTAAGCGGTGCGCCCGTTTTGAATTTATAATCCAGGATGCCCATGGGAAAAACCCCAAGGTCAGTTTCACCTCGGATAAAAAACACGCCTACAACAATAATTGGGAGCAGCTCAACATGGAGGGGTTTTTGTCCAATGCCCCGGGAATCACAGATCTGTTTATCCATGAAGCGGAAAAATGTCAAAATTCAATAGAAGAGACCGATCACATGAATAGTCCGGAAGGATTTCACAATTATATCAGGTCTTTGTTTGAATCCCACAACCTTGGCGGGCAGTTTGACCGGGCATTGGCCGACCTGATGGATTTCCAGGGATTAAAATTGTATTAGCC
>CAXHYW010000374.1:0-4712 GCA_964021475.1 uncultured Desulfobacteraceae bacterium
TCAGATTTAGAGAGTGAATGATACAAATGCTTTGTATTAACTATAATCCAGATTTCCGGTGATGTATTATTTTGGTATCCATTACTATTTCGGTGGCGGAATACTCCATACAGGGATAATTCTCCTTGAGTCCCATCAAGTATTAAATCTTGGTAAAAAATTAACATTTGTGCATAAAAAAAGGCAAAGGTATTACAATATTCCCAATACGGCCTTAGATCCGGTGTTGGAAAAAAAGCTGGAACCTGATATGTCTCAGAAAAATAAAAAATTAGGAAGGATCAGTAGGTGCAACCACTAAGCCATACCCATATGTTTCGATCAAATATCCTATTGGTTATGTGGAACCGATTTTTACGTCTTTTGGCTGTAGGGCGTAATCTTTTTTTTGCCGCTGCTTTGGGGCTGGCTCTATGTTATTGGATTCTTATATCTGATGTTTTTGAATGGCAAAAAGGTTTCGGGGTATTTTCAAGTGCTATATATGGTCTGTCGTTCTGCTGGAGTGTCGGTTTGGTTGTGACGGCCCTTTTGGATGCCAGATCCAGGTTTCAGGATTATAAGCGGGCCAAAGACCTGTTTTTTAGAAATGGATTCAAGTCCAGAATTGCAAAAATCTATATTTATTCGAGATGCCAGCGAGATGCAGTTCGTGTGGCAGCAAAAGATCTCGGACTTTTAGAACAGCTTGATCAATTTTATCAGACCCAAGGGTATCGCTGGTATCATATTTTTCCGGATTTTGTATTTAAAAAACCTTGGCTCATCTTTTCTCAACGGTATTGGAGAAAAACCCTGTTTGAACCTCAGTATACTTCAATCTATTTTCTCTGGTAACTCAAGTACGGTCTGATTTATTAGCATAACCACCCAAAATAGAATGATAAAGGGAAAGTTAAGTTCTCGGTGGCTTCCTACCCGATGGGTTGCCGGGCAGGAAGTAAATTGTTTGAATTATCGGTTCAGAAAACCTGCAATTTCATCTATGGCTTCCAGGGTTTTGTCTACGTGCTCTTTGGTGTTAAAGGGGCCGAATCCCATGCGGACCGTACCGTGGAGTTTGTCCGTGCCCAGTTGTTCATGGACCATTGGGGCGCATTGGAGGCCGGTACGGCAGGCAATGTTGTAGTCTCCGTCCAGGAGGGTGCCGATGTTGATCGCCTCCTGATTTTTGATATTGAAGCTCAAAACACCGATATGGTTTTCCAGATCATCTGTACAATAGGTGACCACATCTTTTATCTGAGATAAGCCGTCCCGAAGCTGTCTGGTCATGGTCATTTCGTGGTGATGGATTTTGTCCATACCCTGGCCTTTTACCCATTGGATGCCTGCGTAAAGTCCTGCGATTCCCAAGATGTTCATGGTGCCGTATTCAAGGCGGTAGGGGTATTCTTCCAGGTGGTGACGCTGGGCGGATTTTACCCCTGTGCCGCCAGCCCTGGTGTGGCGGATATCAATGCCTTCATTTACATAAAGGCCGCCGATGCCTGTGGGGCCCAGCAGAGATTTGTGTCCGGTAAAGGCAATAACGTCAATGTTCATGTCCTGGATATCAATGGGCAGTTTGCCTGCGGTCTGGGAGGCATCCACCAGAAAGGGTACTCCTTTTTCCCGGCAGAGTTTCCCGATTTCTTTGACCGGCTGTACCGTACCAATGACGTTGGATCCGTGGTTGACCACCACCAGGCGGGTGTTGGATTTGAATTTGGACCCGAAATCTTCCGGATTTACAAATCCTTTTTCATCAAAGGGAATATAATCCACTTCAACGCCGTGGTATTGGGTCAGGTGATGGAGGGGGCGAATGACGGCATTGTGTTCCAGGGCTGTTGTGATGATATGGTCGCCGGGGGTGATCATACCGTAAATGGCCAGGTTGATGGCATCTGTGGAGTTGCCAGAAAAGACCAGGCGGTTGGGATCTGTGCC
Organism: uncultured Desulfobacteraceae bacterium; assembly: GCA_964021475.1. Classification (GTDB taxonomy): domain Bacteria; phylum Desulfobacterota; class Desulfobacteria; order Desulfobacterales; family Desulfobacteraceae; genus NBML01. The sequence goes on from CAXHYW010000374.1 coordinate 1,933, forward strand.
GTTGAAATACTCGGTCATGGTTTTCCGGGTATTTTCAACAATATTGCCGGTTTCAATGGACAGATCATATCCGGAACGCCCCGGACTAACCCCGTTGTTCCGGTAAAAATCATTCATAAATCTGTAAACCTCTTCTGGTTTTGGAAATGAGGTGGCCCCATTGTCCAGATAAATCAGATCTTCCATTTTGTTTTTTTTCCTATAATTTGGTGAAAAAATCTATTTCAAATTCATTTTAAATTTATCGTAAATTTAAAATGAATTGATGTCAAGAACAAAATAGATTGACTGTGAATACAGATGTGGGAACGCTATGGTTGTGCCGTGGGAATAGGAAAAGGAGAGGAGTACGAAGGCTTAGCGGGTACCCATGATCTGGGCTACGGAATTGCGGATATGATGGGTGGTGCATTCCCGGATCAAGGCTTCGTCCTTTGCCATTATGGCGTCCATGAGTTTCAGGGTCTCCGTGAAAAAGTCCTTGTGGTCAATTTGGCGGGGTATGGCCAGCCAGAACCTCAGGTAGTGGCTGAGAATCCTTTCAAGGATTCGGGCAAGGTTGGCGTTTTTGGTAAGGCTGAAGATAAAATGGTGAAGAGAAAAGTCAAAATCAACAATATCCTGGTTGCTGGATTCGGCATTAAAGGCCAGGATCTGCTGCTTTAAGTCTGACAATTTTTTTGTTTCAGCCGGTGTGATGCGTTCCATAGCCCAGATATTGGCCTGGACTTCTATAACCATGCGGATTTCCGTGATTTCCCGGATCCGTTCAAGGCTCAGGGGGGTAACAATAAAATGGGAACCCTGCCGCATGATCCACTCTTCAGCCTGCAGAGATATCAGCACCTCTTTGATAGGGGTCCGGCTCACCTCAAATTCCTTGGCCAGATCGCTTAAATTCAATACGCTTTCAGGTGCAAGTTCCAAGTGAATGATTTTTTTACGCAGAGCTGAATATATCCGGTCCGGGTCCATTTGAGTTTTTAAAGGATCTTTTTTCAAAGGGGTGTCCTATAGCAGGTTATTTTTGTAAAGTCAGTATTCAGGGTAAATTTATTTTTCAAAATTGTCAATACGGGTTTTAACGGTAAGGGCGAATTCATCAATGTTGTAGGGCTTTTTCAGAAAGTTTACATTGCTAAGGGCTGATTCCACCTGGCTGGTTTCCGAGTAGCCGCTGAATACAATGGCAGGAAGGTCTGGATAGACCCGGTCCTGCGCTGGCTGAGCAATGGGGGATACCTAAAACAACTTCCCAATGCCAAAATGAGGTTTGGCGCTTCTCCCAACCATGACACCCGAATATGTGGTATCCAAAAATTTTCTGGTATTTCACTGAACCAAATTTTTAATTTCCAAATTGAACAATAATTGTGGATTAAATCAAAAATCTTGTAGGGGCCATTCCTGATTTATATCTTGATAAATATGTCATGATTAATTATTATATCACTCTTAAAAATATTTAATTGAATACCCGGTTTTAAAAATCGCTTAAGGAACATATACATGTCATATTTTAAAATAGAAGGTGGATTAAAGCTTTCCGGTAGCATCACGCCCCAGGGGGCAAAAAATGAAGCCCTGCCCATATTAAACGCCGTCCTGATGACGGATCAGCCTGTCCGTATCCATAATATCCCGGATATTGTGGATGTGAACAAGTTGATCAGCCTGCTTAAAGGTCTGGGGGTGAAGGTTACGCCCATTGAAAAGGGAAGCTATATTTTTCAGGCTGAAACCATCAATGAAGCGTTTCTTGAATCTGAAAGGTACCAGGACTGTGCCGGGACCCTCCGGGGCTCTGTCATGCTTTTGGGTGCGCTTTTATCTCGCCTTGGCTATTCCAGGCTACCCAGCCCCGGGGGGGATAAAATCGGAAGACGGCATCTGGACACTCACCTGACCGGGTTTGAAAAACTCGGGGCAGCGGTTTCCTTTGATCCGAAGCGGGGCCGGTTTGATGTATTAGGGAAGAGACTGAAAGGGTGTTATATGCTGTTGGACGAAGCGTCGGTGACCGGAACCGCCAATATTCTCATGGCCGCGGTCAAGGCCAAAGGAACGACCACCATCTTTAATGCAGCTTGTGAACCATATGTCCAGCAGCTTTGCAGGATGCTGGTGGAAATGGGGGCCGATATCAAGGGGATCGGTTCAAACCTGCTGGAGATCACGGGTGTTGATTATCTTGGCGGTTGCACCCATACCTTGCTTCCCGATATGATCGAAGTGGGCAGTTTAATCGGTCTAGCTGGTATGACCGGGTCGGATATCACCATCAAAGACTGCAGGATCGATATGCTGGGAGTGATACCCAGAACCTTTGAAAAGCTCGGGATCACCCTTGAAATGAACGGGGATTCCATCCGTGTTATAGGCCAGGACCATTACAAAATTGATACATTGATCAACGGGTCTCTTTTAACCATTGCAGATGCGCCCTGGCCAGGGGTGACGCCCGACCTTCTCAGCATCCTGCTGGTGGTTGCCACACAGGCTGAAGGATCGGTTCTGATTCACCAGAAAATGTTCGAAAGCCGGTTGTTTTTTGTGGATAAACTAATCGACATGGGCGCCCGGATTATCCTGTGTGATCCCCATAGAGCAACGGTTATCGGGCTTAATAAAAAAAACCCTCTGACCGGCATTCGAATGGTCTCCCCGGACATCCGGGCAGGCGTGTCCCTCCTGATTGCCGCTCTTGCCGCAAACGGAACCAGCCGGATTGAAAATATCAACCAGATTGACCGGGGCTATGAAAACATCGACGGGCGTCT
>CAXHYW010000375.1:0-4708 GCA_964021475.1 uncultured Desulfobacteraceae bacterium
GTCGTGGGATTGAGGAGGAAGATAATATCGAAGTGGCCCAGGAATTGGCCACTGCATTGAAGGCGGTTGTCTCTTGCTCCAGGCCCATTGTGGATGCCAAATGGCTTGAAAAATCTCGCCAGGTCGGCACCTCAGGTCAGACGGTTAAACCCAAGGTTTATATGGCCATGGGTATTTCCGGGTCTTTTCAGCACATGGGCGGTGTTAAGGGGAATCCCTTTATCGTGGCCATTAACAAAAATCCCAAAGCCCCTATTTTCCAGGTGGCTGATGTGGGAATCGTAGAAGATATCCTTGAATTTATGCCGGAATTGACCGAGGCTATATCAAGCTTATAAAAGGTTGATAGATAATGTCTAGAAGAGCCCTGCTGAGGATTGCAGGGCTCTTCTTTTTTGAAAAGCCGAAGTGTTCGGGGAGGGGGGATTCTCCTGATATCCGTATCCAATCGCTCCCAATGAGTTTGATTTATTCAATTTGGCATCGATAAAATAATCATGGACCGGTTCCCATGGGCTTGATCTGGCAAAAAATAATCATTTTGATCTTATCTTTCTGGATATAAATCTGCCGGATGCCAATGGGCTGGACCTGATAAAAAAACTGAAAACAATTTCCTCGTCTCCTGAAATTATTATCATTACCGGGGAGAGTGATCCGGATGGCGCTGAGTTGGCCATTCAAAGCGGTGCCTGGAATTATCTTGAAAAACCATTTTTCCGCCAGGAGATTACCCTCCAGGTAACCCGGGCTCTGGAGTTCCGTAAAGAAAAAGGACGGGTGTCAGGTATCGGTGGATTAAATCGCAGTCGCATCATTGGAGAATCAGAGGTTATCAGATCCTGCCTGGAACAGGTCCGTGTGGCAGCCTATAGTGATCTCCCGGTGTTGATTTCCGGAGAATCAGGGGTCGGTAAGCAGTTATTTGCCAAAACCATTCATCTCAACAGCGAGTATGGCAATCATAATTTTGTCATTGCGGATTGTTCTGCCATGGCGGAAGGTGTTGCCGATCGCTTATTCTATGGAAGTATGGATGAGGTTAAGGGTGGTAAAGAGAAGGGCCGTCCGGGTTTCTTTGATCTTGCAGATAAAGGAACCCTGTTTCTATGCGATATTTCGCGGTTGCCCCTGGCGGTTGAAAAATCGATACATAGAGCCATGGAAGGGAGAAGGTTTGTGCCGAAGGGGGGTAAAGATTCAAAAAGCACACATTTGCGTATCATTGCGTCTACCCGCCAATCGATTGATCCGGCCCTCTATTCCGTCCATCTGCCATCCCATATAAGATCATTCGCCATAAAAAAACCAGGGGAAAATGCAAAACCGCTGGCAGGCCCGGATATGTTTAAGGATGGCTTTTTGCCATTGAAAACATTTACCCAGCAATGGGAACTATATTATCTGAAACATCTTTTTGAGCATGTGGCCTATGATGTACAAAAGGTGTGTGAGATCTCGGGGATTTCAAAGTCCAGTATATATTCACGATTAAGACGATACAAAATTAACTGAAGCACTAAGGACCACAAATTTTATAATTTGAACGAAATAGCTTTCCTTTTGGCACTGATCATAAGGGTTCAGGATAGAGGAGATAATTTATGAATTGGAAAGCGAATTGGAATAGTTCTTTTGCTTTTGATCATGGTGGGGTTTCTTGCTTTCTCAGGTGTGGGGGGAATCGTAAAAAATGCATCTGAAGTGATTGATGGAAAAGCCCTTGACGGTGTACTTGCCCAAAAGGAAGTGGATCACCTCAATTGGGCGGGAGCTGTGAACGAATTGATTTCAAATGAATCGGTTCACGAATTGAATGTCCAGACCGATCATACCCAGTGTGCCTTTGGTGTCTGGTTATATGGAGAAGGAGGGAAGAATGCCCAACGATTGGTCCCGGCGCTTTCTCAATTATTACAGGAAATCCAGGGGCCCCATCAGACGCTGCATGAGTCCGCAAAAAAAATTCAATCGGTTTATAAAAAGGCCGATAGCAGTTTGCCCGAGTTTATCGCCAGAAAAGAAATTGATCATTTAAACTGGAGCGCTGCTATCCAGACAGCCCTTCTTGGGAATCAAAAAAGTATAGATGTTCAGACCGATCACACCCAATGTGGATTCGGCAAATGGCTTTATGGGAAACAGGCCCTTGAAAGTGCCAAGTTAGATTCCCACTTGGGACAATTGCTTGAGCAGATTAAAGTGCCCCATGAAGCGCTCCATGGAACTGCCATTCAATTGATAACGGTATATAAACCCATCCATCCTGGCCTGTCCGAAATTTTAAGGGGCAAATTGGATGATCACCGAAAATGGGCAGCAGATTTATCCGAGGCACTTCTTGAATTTCATCCAAGTCTTTCCATTGAACTGGATCCTTCCCTGTGTGGATTCGGCAAGTGGTTGAACAGTTCTGAGGCAACCTTGTTGATGGCAGAATCGCCTTTTTTTAAACAGATTATGGAAAAGATTCAAGGACCCCATGCCGACCTTCATAACAGTGCTAAAAAAATAGATACCGCCCTCAGGCAGGGGGCCTTTAATGTGGCGGAAACCGTTTCAAAAGATGAAACAAAGCCGATTCTTGAAACGGTGGCAGGTCTGTTCCATGAAGCCATTGGGTATGAGACACAATTGGATAATGCCAAAAATGACGCCATTGAGATTTTCCAAAATCAAACCCTGCCCCAGCTAAATAATACCCGTAAAATTCTGGCCCAAATTGGAACTAGGGCCGCAAAATTGCTGGACGGGTATGAACAGGCCACCCAGATTTATGCCCAGGAGACAACCCCGTCTTTGCACACGGTCCAGCGGCTTTTGGGGGAGTTACGGAGTTCGGTTAAGGAACATATCCTTACGGATGAAGCCATGCTCCATGCCGCCATGACCACGAAACAAAGCATCTCCATCGTTAGTGCCATGGCCATTTTGATCGGATTGGGCCTGGCATTTTTTATTTCTAGGGGAATTATCCGGGTGATGAGTGGGGTAACCAACGAGTTAGACGAGGGAGCGGCCCAGGTAGCTGCTGCTTCCGGGCAGATATCTTCTTCAAGCCAATCCTTGGCAGAGGGAGCATCTGAGCAGGCAGCATCCCTGGAGGAAACCTCTTCCTCCCTTGAACAAATGGCCTCCATGACCAAGCAGACTGCGGATAATGCCGGGCAGGCAGATGTTTTGACCCGGGATTCCCAAGAAGCTGTCAATGACTCCATGGAATCCATGTCTGAGTTAACCCGATCCATGGCCGATATTATAAAGGCCTCTGAGGAAACATCAAAGATCATTAAAACCATTGATGAAATTGCATTCCAGACCAACCTTCTTGCGCTGAATGCTGCGGTTGAAGCGGCAAGGGCAGGGGAGGCCGGTGCCGGGTTTGCCGTGGTGGCAGATGAAGTAAGGAACCTTGCCATGCGGGCTGCCGATGCTGCCAAGGACACATCCGGCCTCATCGAAAGTACGAAGGATAAAGTTGCCCAGGGGGCCAAATTGGTGAAAGAAACAGATGCGGCCTTTGAAAAGGTGAGAGAAAATACCGGAAAGGTGGCATCGCTTGTGGGAGAAATTTCCGCAGCGTCAAGAGAGCAATCCGACGGGATTGAACAGGTGACCCTGGCGGTTTCCCAAATGGATAAGGTCACCCAGCAGAATGCTGCCAATGCGGAAGAGTCTGCTTCTGCATCGGAAGAGATGAATGGTCAGGCCACCCAGATGAAAGGTATGGTAGAAGAATTGGTGAAGCTGGTGGGGAGTTCCAAAACCCGTGCCACCTCTTCGACCCTTGGGTTGAGGAAGATATCTGCCAATAACACGTTACCTGCACACGCCTCTTTCCATGGAACCGGTCAGAAAAAGCGCCTTGGAAAAGTCAGGCAAGAAGTTCGGCAAGAAGTTCGACCCGAACAGATAATTCCCTTTGAGGAGGATGATTTTAAGGATTTTTAAAAGATCAGGTCATCAAACACAATCGGGACTTTTTTTTGCACTTCTTTGAGCAAGGGGCGCATCAGTTCCACCATCTGGGGGTGGGATGCCTTTGCACACCGAAGGGCAAAGACATGACGCCATTCCCTGATATTAGCTTTCATCACAATTTCAGTCTTTAGACTATTGGGGAGTATCTCTCTTGCCTGCTGGGCTTTCCATCCATTTTGCAACAGGGTTTTATAGTCTGTCTCTGCCCATTCCATGGCACTTAACCACAATTGTTCCGCCAACGATCTGCCCGGGGGAACAGGGGGAACAGGGGATTGTTCCGACCAGGTACCTACAGATAGGAACTTGCTTTTTGTTGACTAAACCATAAAAAATTCTCCACGCTCTGAAACATTATCTCCACCTGGTACAGGTACAATATATTGTACCTGTACCAGGTGGAGGTGGTAAGTATAAGAAAAAAATATAAGCGTTGAAACAGCTTGGGGAAAATTTATTGAAAGATTTGAGAAAAGATTGAATTTCAGCTGATTTTGGGGATAGCTCACCGTCAATCCCGCAACTCAATTTGAAAAATTAGTTCCAATAGTCAACAGCTGGAATCTGGGAATCTGGGAATCTGGGAATCTGGGAATCTGGGAATCTGAATAGTCGTAAACCAATTCAGGGATATGCAAAGGTTTTGCTTCTGGCGGATCATGATTGCAATCTCAAAGATATAGGTGACGCAGAATTTTTTCGATGATGGAAAGGTCTTCAATAAAAC
>CAXHYW010000376.1:0-4707 GCA_964021475.1 uncultured Desulfobacteraceae bacterium
CTACACATAGAGGCACACTCTTTCCCTACACGACGCTCTTCCGATCTGGCCCACACAGCCGTGGCTGCCACCATGTACCCCCTTCTGATGACCATCTATGCCATGTACACAGATGATGACAAACCCACCAAATTCGGCAAGGGGTTATTCATGGGCATGGCCTTTGTTGCCGGTGCCGGTAGTATCGTCACCCTGCTGGGTGCTGCAAGGGGTGCCGTTGCCCTTGGGTTTTACTCGGACATCGTGGGTCGGGACATCAGTTTTTTTGAGCTGACCTTTTATATGTTCCCCATTGGATGGGCCATGACCTTTATTTTGTGGGGATTTTTCATGGTATTTTTCAAACCGGAACAAAAGACTATCCCGGGACTCCGTGAAAAAGCAAGAAAACTGAGCAAGGGGATGGGGAAAATAACCAAGGATGAAATTCTTGCCACCGTCATTATTTTTTCCTGTATCTTTGTCATGTCGGTAAAGCAATTTATTCCGGCCTTAGACGTTCTGGATAAAAACGCCATCATCCTGGTTTCCACTATCCTGTTTTTTGTTTTCCGTCTGCTGGATATAAGTGACCTGGAAACAGTACCGTGGAATATCATGCTACTTTTCGGCGGTGCCATGAGCATTGGGTTTTGCCTTTGGGAAACGGGGGCTGCCGAGTGGCTGGCCATCAACTGGCTGACCATATTCAAGGACTCCCATTGGTTTGTTTTTGTCATGAGCATTGCCTTTTTCATCATGATGATGACCAACTTTATCATGAATGTGGCTGCCATTGCCATATCGTTGCCCGTGGCCCTGGTGGTGGCGCCTTATCTGAATGTGGCACCGGAAGTGATTTTATTTGCAGCCCTGGTAACGGCCGGCATGCCATTTTTACTACTGGTGGGCGCAGCTCCCAATGCCATTGCCTATAATTCAAAACAATTCACCACAGGGGAATTTTTCCTCTATGGTATCCCGGCCAGTCTTATTCTCATGATTATGGTAGGTCTGGCAGTCGCCTTTATCTGGCCTCTCATGGGCATGCCCATATTGTTAAAATAAACCAACTTTAGGAAAAGCATATAGGGAGATAAAATATGAAAACAAAACTGGTTAAGGAACTGATGATCCCTTTGTCCGAATATGCCACGGTTCATGAAGAGGATACCCTGGAAAAGGCAATCAAAACCCTGCAGGAAACACAGACACGCAATAATCCGGAGCACTATAAACACCGGGCTGTTCTTGTGTATGACAAAAACATGGCTATTGTTGGCAAAATAAGCCCTTTGGATGTGTTAAGATCCCTTGAACCCAAATACTGCAAAATCGGACACCCGGAAAAAATGAGCCAAATGGGTTTGTCCCGATTCGGCCTGAGCAATAACTTCCTAAGTTCCATGATGGAACAATATTGCCTCTGGGAGGAGAGCCTTGAAGAACTTGTCAAAGCCGCCTCAACCCTCAAGGCAAAAGACATCATGTATTCCCTGAAGGAAGGGGAGTATGTGGATGAAACCTCCACCATTGCCGAGGCTATCCATCAATTGATTCTCGGTCACCACCAGTCCCTGCTCGTCTCAAAGGCCAACAAAGTGATCGGTATTCTCAGGCTTTCTGATGTGTTTAAGCTGGTTTGTGATACCATGATACCCGAATAGCGTATTTGCGCATATGGACCGTTAACAAGTGGGATGCAGATTTTTAGGATAATTATAGGCCTCAAAATCTGTGTTCCTCCGGTCATTTAGAAGTAGACCAGACTGCCAAAATTCTGGGGATCGATAGGAAAACACTTAAATTCCAAACTAAAAAGAAAAGGAGAACGGCCATGAAAAATAAAAAACGGACACAATTGATGGCTTTTATATTGATTGTCATAATAACAGGACTCTTCCCCGGCCCGGGAACTGCCAGTACAACCTTTGTCCTGTCAAAGGGACAGCGTGTTTATGTTCCTGTTTACTCACATATTTATCATGGCAACAGAGAGAGACAAATAAACCTTACCGCAACTCTCAGTATCCGAAATACAAATTTGGAAAAAGATATTGTTATCGATTCAATTGATTATTTTAGCTCCAACGGAAAACTGTTAAAAAGTTACTTGGAAACACCCATTGTCTTAAAAAAATTTACCTCAATTCGCCATGTCATTAAAGCCAAGGATATTAGCGGAGGGTCTGGAGCAAAATTTATTGTTATATGGAAATCCAAAGATCTTGTGAACGCTCCATTAATTGAGGCTATCATGATCAGTACACAAAGCCAGCAAGGGATTTCCTTTGTTTCAAGAGGTCAAGCGATTAAGAAATAATCTTTACGGGTTTGCAGCTTTGTATAATAGATTAAAGTACCACGGCATTTTACAAGGATTCGAAAAATAAATGATTATAAAATCCATCTTTCTTAAGATTAAAAGCTCGTTTACAGACCTTTTGCCCATTATTCTGGTGATTGCTTTTTTTCAGATTGTTGTCTTAAAACAGCCATTACCACAAATGGGAGAAGTGCTTTTTGGTGCGATTCTTGTGGTAACAGGCCTTACCCTGTTTATTCAGGGGCTTGAAATGGGCCTGTTCCCAATCGGCGAGTCAATGGCCCATGCCCTGGCCAGGAAGGGAAGTCTTTTCTGGCTGCTTTGTTTTGCCTTTGCTTTAGGGTTCTCAACAACGGTGGCAGAACCTGCTCTCATAGCCGTGGCATGGGAAGCAGCAGAAATTGCAGGCCAGGGAGGTCTTATTGATCCAAATCCGGAATCTTTACAAAAATATGCCTTTGGACTTCGAATGTCTGTTGCCTTTTCCGTGGGGCTTGCAATTCTTATAGGGGTCTTGCGCATTCTACGGGGATGGCCGATTCATTATCTGATCATCGGTGGTTATGTTATTGTTATGTTGATGACCGTGATTGCTCCCAAAGAAATCATTGGTATTGCTTATGATGCCGGTGGGGTCACCACATCCACCATCACGGTCCCCCTGGTCGCAGCTCTTGGTGTGGGGCTTGCCTCATCCATTAAAGGACGAAACCCCCTTGTGGATGGGTTTGGACTCATCGCTTTTGCCTCTCTTCTTCCTATGATTTTTGTCATGGGGTATGGGCTTATAATTTTTTGATAAAAAAGGGAGGATTTAATGGAATTTATATATGAATTCGGTAAAATATTGATAAGCACCTGTAGAGATGTATTGCCGATAATTATCCTGATTGTCAGTTTTCAGCTCCTGGTTTTAAGGCAGACAATTCCCCATCTGCGCCGTCTTATTGTAGGCGGTGTCTATGTTGTCATAGGACTTGCTCTGTTTCTTGCTGGACTTGAAAAAGCACTTTTCCCACTTGGCAATATTATGGCGACACAGTTATCGGATCCGGCTTTTATTTATGGCCCGGGAGAAATTGTTACCCAGGCGGACTGGAAGGCATATGGCTGGGTCTATCTTTTTGCAGCCATGATCGGCTTTGCTACCACCATTGCAGAACCATCTCTCATTGCAGTGGCCTTTAAAGCCAGCGAGGTATCCGCCGGAACCATCAAACCATGGGGGCTAAGAATCACAGTCGCCATTGGTGTTGCTTTTGGCATCAGCCTTGGAACCTTTCGGATTGTGACTGGCACACCACTTTATATGTACATTCTTGCGGGCTATATGATTGTTATTGTACAAACCATATTTGCTCCTAAAAATATCATTGCCCTGGCGTACGATTCGGGTGGGGTAACTACTTCTACCGTTACAGTACCGTTAGTCGCATCGCTTGGGCTTGGACTGTCTGCTACTGTTCCTGGACGAAATCCAGCCCTTGATGGGTTTGGTCTTATCGCTTTTGCCAGTCTATTTCCCATTATAACAGTTATGGGCTATGCTCAATTAATGCATTGGTCAACTCAACGCAAAATTAAATACATGGAGAACAAAAATGCGCTTTAAACTCATACTCGCCTCGGTAAAATCCGATATCACGGACAAGGTTGTTGATGCGGCAAAAGGGGCAGGAGCCACGGGAGCCACGATCATACCAGCCAGGGGAACCGGTATTCATGAAGCAAAAACTTTTTTTGGCCTCACGCTGGAGGCACAAACCGACATTATCATGTTCCTTGTTGAAGAGCATACTGTCACTAAAGTTTTGGACGCAATAAAACAATCAGGAGAATTCCATAAGCCTGGTACAGGCATAGCTTTTGTGCTTCCGGTTGAACATGTTGTGGGCCTGGAAAGCCAGATGGAAAAATTTAAACAAGAGGTCCAGAAAAATTATTTTTAAGCAATTATTTTTAAGCAATTATTTTTAAGCAATTATTTTTTATAAAAGGAGATGGTTATGGAAACAGACAATATTAAAATAGTTCGTACAAGGGACGTGATGCATAAACAGATTTTGACCATTGACGGTATGGCCACCGCCAGGGAAGCTGCTGCCATCATGCGTTCTAAAAGAGTGTTTTCGCTTCTTGTCAAAAAAAGGCATGAAAATGATGCCTGGGGGATACTGGTGGTTCAGGATTTTATCAAAGGGGTGATAATACCAGGCCGCTCCCCGGACGATGTGAATGTCTATGAAATTATGACAAAACCGATTATCACCGTTCCGGCCGACATGGATATCCGCTATACAGCCCGTTTGATTTATCGTGCCGGCATCCGAAGAGCTCCGGTTGAAGATAAAGGAGAAATTGTCGGAATGATTTCTCTCTCATCTTTGATTCTGGATAATGAG
>CAXHYW010000377.1:0-4684 GCA_964021475.1 uncultured Desulfobacteraceae bacterium
GCACCCTGCTTTTGGGTCTTGTGTGGAAAGTTAAAACAAAGATTCACCGCTTAAGCCCCGTTGGCTCAGGCGTTGTGCTGAAGATTCCCCTTATCCCGGGAGAGTCGATCACCACACAGGGGATCCGGGTGAATAAAGGGATTGCCAAAATTACCCTGGGTGCCAATCAGACAGATCTTGGCTGGGAATCATTTTTAGAACCGACTGATAAAATCCAGCTTACCCACAAACAAACTGCCTCCTGGACGGAAATCTGGAAGGTGGATATAAGCCCCATATTTCACCTGGCATACGAGGGGATTCCGGTCATCCTTCATAAAACCGGAACCCGCTGGTATCCAACCTGGCATCCCTGGCCTGAAGAGAGAGTGATGCTTAAAATCAGCCGACCTGCCGGAATTGCGGGGCAGACATTGACCATTGAAAAAAGCCATCTCAAATTGCGCCCGGGACACAAAACCACGGCGGCAAGCCTGGCCCTTTCAATCAAAAGCAGCCAGGGAGGGCAACATCCTCTTACCCTGCCGGTCACGGCCAAATTGCAAGAGGTCCGGATCATGGGCAAACTTGCCCCCATCCGCCAGGAAGGTCAGCAGGTGATGCTTCCCATCATCCCAGGCCAACAGAATATTTCCCTTAAATGGATTGAATCAACCCCAATGACATCCCGATATACGAGTTGTCGCGTTGATCTGGGGGCTGTCAGTGTAAATGCCAGCGTGGACATTTATCTTGCCTCCGACCGCTGGCCCTTGTTTGTAGGGGGGGAACAATTGGTGGGGCCTGCCATTCTTTTCTGGTCTGTTATCATTATCATTTTCCTTGGCGCCTGGGTGTTGTCAAAAACGGGATGGGCAAAGTTAAAGTTTTATCAATGGTTTTTACTGGGCATTGGTATGTCCATGAGCAATCTTCTTGCCTGCCTTATTGTTGTGGGCTGGTTAATTGCCCTGGATCGGAAAGATAAAGTGATTCACCTTAAGGGAATTGGGTTTAACCTTGTGCAAACTGGTCTGGTATTTTTGACCCTGGCAGCCATGGGGTCTCTTGTTTTTGCCATCTCCAACGGATTGCTGGGCCATCCGGATATGAATATTATGGGTAACGGCTCTTCCGGCTCTCTTCTGAGGTGGTATCAGGATGTAAGTGGCCCTGTACTTCCCGAGGCCTGGGTGGTTTCGATCCCCATGTTGGTCTATCGAATTGCCATGCTTGCCTGGGCCCTTTGGTTATCCTTCTGGCTTGTGGGAATTTTAAAATGGGGGTGGCAACAATTTATGGTGCCCACTATTTGGTACCCTTTGCCACCCAGAATTAAAAACACTGTGAAAATAGAACCACGGCAAAAGAAAACCGATGATGATGACGGTGCGTCTGACAAGTTGTCATGATGAAACAGATGTCAGGGCATCACACACGGCGGCTTATGGCAGCATTTGTTGCAGCTTTCGTGTTGATTCTTATGGTCAGTCATTTTTCCATTGAATCAGTTCGGCGGGTCACCTTGGAACTTGAAAGTGGTGAAAATCATTTCCAGGCTATCACCAATGCTGCCACCGAGGTCAGTTCCTATGCAAAACGGGCTGAAGGCCATCTGATGCTCTATCTTTCCTTTCATGGGAAAATTGACAGGGACAAAGTTCCCAAACGGATGGCATCCCTTGTCGAACAGATAGCCATCCTTGATCGGCTGGTCAAAATTCCCGATGCAAGACGCGTGGTTGAGAAGATCAAGCGCTTGGAAGAAAAAAGTTCTGCTATTCTTCTTCCATTGATTGGGGCCCATGATCTGGAGTTTAAGTCAACGGGCATGTTTCAGATCGAAAAACAAAAATTAAGCGTATTGGATGCCCATGAATTGTTTTCACAAATGCGGGCATTGGGTGGTGATCTGGCTGAGATGGAGCTTGAATTGGAAAATCAGTTCAAAAACCGGTTGGGATTGACGGCTCAAAAAATGCGAATGGCCTCTAATATTGTTATCTTTAGTATCTCATTATTTATTGTATTACTGGGCATCTTTTTGATCCGAATTAACCAGCAGCTGAACCGAGAGATTCTTTCCCGGAAACAGGCTGAAACCAACTTGAAAAAGAGTGAAAAAAATTTGCAGCTATTGTCCAGACAGACCGAACAATTAAGTTTGTGTGCCGCCGAAATTATTTCCATGACAGATAGGGAACAGATTTTTCAGAAGATCAGTAATGCGATTGTGGAATATTCCGATTACCAGCGGGTGATTATTTCCTTGTTTAAAGAGGTGCATCCTTACCGGGATATTGTGGGGTATGCAGGGATCAATGCCGAAAAAATTGATCATCTGAGGAGGGTTGACTTCCCCAAAAAATGGTATGACGGGGTTTTCGAACAGGGGATTCAAATTGGACAATTCAGTTTTTATATCCCCCATACCTTAAAACATATCTTAAATCAGGAGGCGACTTGCTATGGGCAGGGACCCAAACCTGAAACTTCTGATGTCTGGCACCCCGAGGACAATCTTTTTGTCCGGTTGAATGATGAACACGGGGGATTTGTCGGGGTGATCTCAGTGGATGATTCTAAATCCGGTGAGATTCCCAGTGATCAAACCATCCGTCCCCTTGAGATTTTTGCCAGCCTGATTTCCCAAATTATTATCCTCAAACGGGAGCAGGAAGAACGGCACAAAATTGAGGGTCAGTTACAGCAGTCTGTCAAAATGGAGTCCATCGGAACCATGGCCGGGGGGATTGCCCATGATTTTAACAATATTCTGGGGATAATTCTGGGCAATGCCGAACTTGCCATGACCACCATTGAGACGATTCATCCGGCCAGCCCCTTTCTTGAAGAAATCAAAAGCTCAAGCCTCAGGGCTGCGGATATTGTCGGGCAATTGTTAAGCTTCAGCCGTAAGAGTGACCATCAACTTAAGCCCTTGAAAATAACAGCCATCATCGATGAAACGCTTGGGTTTTTACGTTCCACCATTCCCACCACCGTTGATATTGTGCGGCAATATCTGGACCCAGACAGTGTGGTGATGGCAGATTCCAGCCAGATAAACCAGGTGGTCATGAATCTGTGCATCAATGCCTTTCAGGCAATGGATAATGGGAAGGGGCGAATCAATATTCTAGTGCAAAAAGTTGACATCAAGCCCGAAGAAACAAGGCATTCCCATGATCTTGCGCCGGGAAAATATGTGAAGATTATCGTGTCGGATACCGGAAACGGTATTCCTAGGGAGATTGTAAGTCGGATTTTTGATCCCTATTTTACGACCAAGGATGTGGGAAAGGGGTCTGGCATGGGACTTTCGGTTGTGGTGGGGATTCTTAAGGCCCATCAAGGCACCATTGTCGTTGACAGTGAACTTGGGAAAGGGACAGTGTTTTCCATTTTATTACCCCGAACAGATGAACAAGTCGTGCTCAAAAATTTGGATGCAGATCCGCCTGTTCAGGGAAATGAGTCCATTCTTATTGTGGATGATGACAGGGCCATTACCCAAATGCTTGAAAAAATTCTTCAGCGATTGGGATACAAGGTCATGGTTTTTAATGATCCGGTAAAAGCCCTGGAGCGGTTCAGATTAAGTCCTGATTTGTTTGACATGGTGATCACTGATATGACCATGCCCGAAATGACAGGTGCTGATCTGGCAAGAGAACTATTGACCATTCGAAAAAATATTCCCGTACTTGTCTGTACCGGTCACTCTGATCTTATTGATGAGAAAACAGCCAGTGATTTAGGGATTGCGGCCTTTGTGACCAAACCATTTGTCATTGGTAAAATCTCAATGGTCATCCGGGATGTGCTGGATAGAAACAAAACCACTCCTTCAATTTAAGTTTCAGGTAAAAAATCCGATAGTTATTGTAATTTACGATTGAAAAAATGGGAGAAATATTATGGTTTCTATACAAACAAATTTATCTGTTTTATCGGGGATTAAAGCGAGTTCTTTTCATACAACAGGCCAGGCTTTGAATAAGAAGACGAAAGCTAACTATTCAATAAATACTGAGATCTTACAATTTAGTTTCCAGGTTAAAACACAAACTCATCTAAAATTAAATGATCAGAACGCCCTCCTTCATTTTAATCAGTTAAGCAAAGAGGATAAGGCGGGTTTGCTTTATAAGAACAACCCCATTTCAGAGCTTTCGGTGGATCAAGCCAATGAATTGATTAGTGAGGATGGGCATTTCGGCGTTAAAAAGACAGCCCAGCGTATCATTGATTTTGTGATAAAGGGTGCTGGAAATGATCTTGAGCGATTAAAAGCAGGAAGGGAAGGGGTTCTGAGAGGATTTGGCGAAGCGGGGAAGGCCTGGGGGGGAGATCTTCCGGAGATAAGTTATAAAACAATGGAAACAGCCATCAAAGCCCTGGATGATAGAATTGCTGAGCTAGGGGGAATAGTTGCAGATATAACCGCCTGAATATCAGGGTGAAAAAAAGTGTTGCATTTTTTAAACAGGCATGTCAAATAAATACGACATAAGGAAAAATAATTTATGGGGTGCTGGCATGGTTGAAAACAAAATTGATATATTGCTCAAAAGAATTTTAGATGCCACAGGGATCAGTTCCCAGGCAGAGCTTGCAAAAGAGCTTGAAATAAACCGGTCTGGTATTACCCATGCCAGAAATAAAAACGCTATCCCGGAAAAATGGATTATCAAGCTGTACC
>CAXHYW010000378.1:0-4680 GCA_964021475.1 uncultured Desulfobacteraceae bacterium
CCGTTTTTGTCAATATCCATGCAAGTTCTGCTGAATATCGCGACAAGGATGTTATTATTGTGGCGGTAACCGATATTACAGAGCTGGTTGAAAAGGATTCCCAACTGATCCAGGCCTCGAAAATGACCAATCTTGAGAAAATGTCCGTGGGGATTGCCCATGAGATCAACCAGCCCTTAAATGCCATTAAAATGGGCAGTGAATATCTGTGTATGATGGATGAGCAGAACAAAGTGGTAGACCCTTCGGATCTTAAAATGGTACTCACCCAGATCAGTTCCCAGGTGACCCGGGCCTCTGAAATTGTGGGGCGGTTGAAAACATTTTCACGGAAAGCCGATTTTTCAAGGGAGGTGATCAGTTTAAACACCTGTATCCGGTCTGTTCACAAGATCATCGGCCGGCAGATTACCCTGCAGAATATTGATTTCATTCTTTGTCTGGATGAATCCCTTCCCACAATCCTGGCCCATAACAATCGGATGGAACAGGTGATTTTCAATCTGGTGACCAACGCCCGTGATGCGATCAATGAACGGGTTGAAACACGGATGGATATAAAGCAAGGCAAACTTGAGATCGCGACCTTTTCCGATGCTCAAATGGTCGGACTTGCCATTACCGATAATGGTATCGGTATAGAATCTTCCCAGATGGAAAATATTTTTGAATCCTTTTTTACCACAAAGGAAATGGGGGAGGGGTTGGGCCTTGGCCTGCCGATTATCCAGGGTATTGTCAGAGATTACAATGGTACTATCAGTGTGGATAGTACACCCGGGCGATCTACCTGTTTTAGAATATTGTTTCCGGCCCACACATAAAAATTTTGTGAAGGAGTGACTAAAATGAAAATATTGGTGATTGACGACGAGAAACCCACCCTTTCCATGTTTAAACTATTTTTGACGGCCTATGGCTATGAGGTCATCACCGCTGAAAACGGGGAACAGGGAGTTGCTCTGTTCAAAGAAAATTTGCCGGAAATTGTTTTTACGGATATTCGGATGCCGGGAATCGACGGGCTTGAGGTGTTGCGGCAAATCAGAGGCATCAATAAATCCTCACAGGTGATCATCATCACCGGCCACGGGGATATGGAAAAGGCCCTGGAAGCTCTGGACCTGGACGCTTCGGATTTTATCAATAAACCCGTGGAACGAAAAGCCCTGAACTCTGCCCTGGCCCGGGCCGAAACAAGGGCAAAACTGTCCCCAAACCTTTCCTTTGAATTGCAGGTAAAAGAAACCACCCCCCGGGAGATCCATGTCTCGGGTAAATTATCCAGCGCTTCAAAATATGCCTTTGAAGGGCTTTTCGAGTTTGATCACGGAGAGACGGCTTTCGGGGTAACATTTTGCTTTGATGAAAGTTTTTCCATAAACCGATCAGGGATTACCCTGCTGATGGAAATGGTACAGCAGATGAAGGAGAAAGGGATCAAAATTTCCATGGAAGGGCTTTCTTATAATTATTATCGATTCTTTCAGATGGCGGGTATGGAGAAAATGGCCACCCTTAAAGAACAAGAATCAAATGATTTTACAGGAGAATCCACCCCTTGAACCAGGTTCGATACAATATCCCCTTGATATCTGATATTGTTCCGCGACAACGGCTTTTGGGGTTGCTTGGCCGTCATGACAGATGCCGTGTATATCTGGTGACCGGCCAGGCCGCACAGGGTAAGTCCACCCTGGTGGCGTCCTATCTTCGGGAGATAGAGCAGCCCAGCATCTGGTGCCATCTAACAGCAGATGCCTCGGATCATACAAGGCTTTTTGATATCCTCATCAACGGGATTCATGAAGTGTTTAAAGACCATGAACAGATTCAGCAAATCCAGATTCCCCAGACAACCCTTGGCACCCGGGAAGATTTTTTTCGCCAGGTTGAAACACTGACCATGATATTTACCCAACTTGCTTCCCCCATAAACATTGTGCTGGATGATCTGGAATCCCTGGACGAAACAGGCTCTTCCTTTCCGTTTATCGAGCAGTTGATCCGGGAAAACCCCGGATTTGTCCGGTTTTTTCTTTTGTCCAGAACCCGGCCACCCCTACCACTTCAGCAATTGAAAATAAAACAGGATCTTATTGCCATCAACAATGAGGACTTGGCCTTTACCCTGGATGAAACCAGGAATTTTTTCAAGGCAAGTGACATGGGGGTCAAAGAGGTTGAAAAAATTTTAAGGATAACCGAAGGCTGGGCAGGAGGACTTATCCTGGTCTCTGAATCTGTCCGGCGATCCCATGATCTTCAAGGGCTACCGGATCGCCTTTCTTCCGAAGCCTTTTCCTATTTTTCCCGGGAAATATACGATGGGTTGCCATCTGCCACCCGAGAGTTTCTAATGAGAACTGCGGTGTTTGATGTATTGGACACCCGGATGCTTAAGGATTTTTTTACCGATATCGATCCTGTACAGATCTTAAATGAGCTTGCAAAGCGGAATCTGTTTATACAGAAGATCGATTCAGACCCCCAATGGCCTGTGTATAAATACAATAATTTGTTCCGGGATTTTTTAAAGGCAGACCTTTCCAACCATCTGGATAATAAAGCCTTTCAAGCCTTGCATGAAAAGGCCGGGGCAATATTCTGGGAGAGAAAAGACCACGAAGCCGCCATTCGGTTTTTTATTGTGGCCAAGGCCTATTCCGACATTGCCAGAATCATCCGGATCAAGGGGGCCGATTATGTGATTACCGGAAGGTCTGCCGGACTTGCCGAGTGTATCCATGCGCTTCCCGAAGAGATGGTGGAAAAGGATCCCTGGCTGATCTTTTTTTCAACCATGACCCGTCGGATCAAGGGCGGGGAAAAAAACATCAAGGCCTTTGGCCGGGCCCTTGAACTTTTTAAGACGGCCAAGGATGACAGGGGTATTTTATTGTGCACAGCTTACCTCATTGAAGCGGCTGTTTTTATCCGAAAGCCTTCCCAGGTGATTTTAAACTGGATACGGGAAGGGGAATCCGCTTTAAAATCCCTCAAAGGCCAACATCGGTATACCTGGGCCAGAACCCTTCTCTGGCAGCAGATCGGCCTGGGATACATTGCTGGAAACGGCGATATTCCCAAGGGGGTGTCGGCCTGTCGAAACGCCATCCTTCTTGCAAAGCGGATTGAAAACACGGATCTGCTCCTCAACGCATCGGTGGTACTGACTCTGGGATTTGTCCAGTCCGGGGACTTTAGCAGGGCAAGGGAAATGCTGGAAAAGATCCAGGATATCACCCAGGAGGGTCGGCACCCTGAGTACCGGGCCCTGAAAAATATCACGAATATTGATTTTGCCCTGAAAAAAGGAGAGGTCGATCTGGCCGGGAGGCTCCTGGAAAAATCCGAAGCGGACATAGAAAAATTTGGTCTGATTTTTCTATACCCCGGGTTTGTGGAAGCCCGGGCCATTTATTTTGTGAGTACCCGACAATTTACCCAGGCCCTGCAGACGGCGGATCATTTGTCGGATTTTTCAATTCTGGAGGGAAATGATTTTTACCTGGGAATATCCCACCGGATCAAGGCCATGAGTTTTTTAAGGGAAAAAAAATATGACCAGGCAAAGCTTGCGGCCCTGGAAGCGGTTAATGAGTTGGGATTATCAAAACGGGGGGATATCCATTATTTTCTGGCCAGACAGATCCTGGGATTTTCTTACTTTTACACGGCTGATTTCAAAAAAGCCCAGCAAGAGCTTGAAACGGTTCTGGTCTACTTTCGCAGCATCGCTTCGGATCTGTATTTTTGCGAAACAAGTTTCATCCTAGGCCTAAATAGCCTTGCCCTGGACCCGGACAATTCTGGGGAGAAAATAGCAAACACCTACCTGATCCAAGGGCTTCAAAAGGCCATGGAAAATCGTTATTATTATTTCCCCCTCTTGGGGTCAACCACCCTTGCAAGGGTTCTTGTCCAGGCATTGGAAAATCCGGATCTGTCCGCCTATATTGGCCAGCTGGTTTCCAAAGGACTTGCCCCCCATGTTCTTAGGCAAATTATCAGGGTGCTTGGGCTTGTGTCCCCAAAAGAGCGGACCCATCGGGCAGAACAATTAAAAACTTTATACAAACATAGCTTACCCAGGATACGGATCAATACCCTGGGAGAATTTTGTGTCCGGGTCAATGACACCCCATTGGATAAATCTGTTTTCGGGGGTGATAAACCCATCTCTTTGTTAAAGGCCATTGTCATGAACGGTTCCCGGGATATCCCCAAGGAGATTCTCATTGATGCCCTCTGGCCCGATGCGAGTGCCAATGCAGGGGAAAAAAATTTTAAGATTAACCTCCATCGCCTGAGAAAGGGGCTGGAGGCATCTCCTGTCAAAGAATTCGGGTATGCCTATATTAACCAGAAATCCGGTCTGGTCTCCCTGGATTCGGAATTGATCGATCTTGATAGTGATGAGTTTATGGCCATTGGGGCCGAGGCTATCCGTCTGGAATCGGTTAACAAACCCGACCAGGCCCTGTTGTGTTATTCAAAGGCCGCAGGGCTTTACAAGGGGGAGTATTTTGTCGAAAATCCTTATCTGGAATGGCTGGCCCCCCGCCGGGAGCTGTTTAGATCCAAATATATTGAGATTCTGGAGAAAAAAGCGAGGCTTTATGAGGATATGAACCAATGGCAAGAGGCGGTTGATACCTGGCGTTGTATCCTGGCAAC
>CAXHYW010000379.1:0-4679 GCA_964021475.1 uncultured Desulfobacteraceae bacterium
GATAACAGTATTTTCCAAGATCGGGACAAGGGCATTTTTTCGGAAGAATTCAACGGGGAAATGCAGTCTATCATTAACAAACAGCTAGCCGTACACACCTATTATGAAAATGAATTAATTGCCACTGCCGGCACCCAGATTTCCGTTAATCTGCTCAAAAAATTTGATGCCCTTAAGATCAATTTCAAGGTCATGAAAAATGAAACGTCTACCACGGAAAACCATGAACTTTTTGAGCATGAAATGGCCCAATTGATAAACCGCCAAAACCGATTTTTTGATGATTTTAAAAATGGGGATATCTCCAGAATTCAACACCAGGTACATGACTATATCAGCCTCGCTTTGTCCAAGGCCCCCCACCCATGGCCTACCCATATTCAAAAAAAATATCAACATTTGCTTCCCTATCTTGAGGGCTCTTGCGCAAGCCTTACTTCAAAAAAAAAAAATGTGGGCCTAACAATAGCCCTGAATCAAATCATTGAAAACGACAAATGCTTTTCCAACACAAAAAACATGGGAGAAACCATCGCTCATATTATAAAAATGAGCTGGATCTCACTGATCATGGCCCATGAGATAGACGATTTCAGGGAGGATGAATACCAGACCCTGGGGCTTATCTGCCTGGGACACGATACGGGCAAGGCAATGATCCCCCAGAAGATATTATACAAACGCGGGCGGCTGACCTCCCTTGAAAATGAAATCATGAAAAGCCACGCATTCTTTTCATTTCTCCTGGCATCCCATAACCAGCGTTTCCTTGATTTCGAAAGTTTTGTAATGGGACTCCACCATGTCAAGGAAGACAACACCCTGCCCCAAAGTTATGGTATCTTTCATGACACCCCCGCCTCCTTCTCCACATATTTAACAAGTGATGCCCGGACAAAATTAGATCAGCTATATGAGACAACCATAAAATTTTATCGGGTGATCAATATTGCAGACACCTTTGAGGCCATCACTGCCAGCCGGATCTATAAAAAATCCTCATCCATTGGAAAAGCGCTGGAGATAATGGTTAAAAACAATACCCGTAACCGAGTGTTGCATGGCCCCTATCTCAACACGTTAATTAAATTGCTCATCAACACAATCTTGCATGAAGGAATCATATTCCGGCTCACTGACAAAATTTTGGATTTCTGCCTGGCGGACAAGACCACACCAGAACAAAGGACTCTTTTGAAACAGACCCACCAAGGGGTTATTCTCAGTTCATGTGATCACCTTGAGCAAACACTGGAATGCCTGATTTTTGAAATAAAACAAACAAAAGAGAGCAGACCGGTTCAGCTCCCCCCCATGCTTTTTTTAGAAACTCTTTTCATGTAACCCCTCCCCTTAAAATCAAGGTTTTCTAAACACCAAACAGCATCCAGGCAAAAAAAGACAAGGTTTGACAAGCATCATCATTCCCTGTATCTTTTTTAATTTATTGAACCTCACACAGGCAAAAAAAATGGATCAGAACGATTGTATTCAAAAAATTCAGTCCGCTGTTCTGGGGGCAATCCACCCCTCCCCCCCAGACCCCACTATATTTCAACCCACCAGTGTGATGGCATTGTTTGCGTTTAAAGACACACAGGAACTGCTCTTCATCCAAAAAGCCGATGTGGAAGGATATCCCTGGCGAAACCAGATGGCGTTTCCCGGCGGTCACATGGATGAACAAGATGGTTCCACCCGGGAAACCGCCCTGAGAGAACTTGAGGAAGAAATGGGGATAAGTGCCGAAGATGTGAGGGTGATGGGCTCCCTGGGCCATTTCCAGACCATAAACAATAAGGATATTGAAGCCTTTACCGGTGTCTGGAATACAAAAGGAGAAATCACCTTTGATCCCACAGAAATTTCACGGGTACTTTCCATCCCCTTTGACTATCTGACCCAGGTACACAGGGAAAAAGGATATGCCGGGCGATTGCCCAATATCATAGAACTTACCTACCCCTATGAGGATGTGGTGATCTGGGGCGTCACCGCCAAGATTCTCCATCATTTAATAGAGGTTGTCTCCTTGACGCCAAATGCCTGATCATTCCTTTTGCGGAAAGGAAAACCACAACATATAGATTTTTTTCTTGACAAGCAACCACATATAGCGATAAGTCTTTCAAAAACCAAGAATGCTATAAAGCAATTTTTCAACGCGTTTACAACAAGAGAAACCAATCCCCATCGGATTTCATGAACTGGAGAAAATATGACAACAGAAAGTAGCGCAAAAACCATGACACTTGATATCTCAAAAAATACCATAACCGTTCTTGAAAGAAGATATTTAAAAAAAGATGATGATGGTAACGTTATTGAATCGCCTAAGGAAATGTTCCAAAGAGTTGCTGCCCATATTGCAATGGCGGAAAAAACCCATGACAATGCCGATCAAGTCGAGAACTTTCAAGAGGCCTTTTACAATTTAATGGGCAGTTTCAAGTTTTTGCCAAATTCACCAACTCTGATGAATGCCGGCAATGAATTGGGTCAACTTGCGGCATGCTTTGTCCTTCCCATTGAAGATTCGTTATCGGATATTTTTGAAGCAGTAAAAAATGCGGCACTCATTCATAAATCAGGCGGGGGGACAGGTTTCTCATTCAGCAAACTCAGGCCTAAAAACTGCCGCGTGGGTTCCACAGGAGGCGTTGCATCCGGCCCTATTTCTTTTATGAAAATTTTTAATGTTGCAACCGAACAGGTAAAACAGGGGGGGACCAGAAGAGGGGCCAATATGGCTGTTCTACGAGTTGACCACCCTGATATTGTTGAATTTATCAATTGCAAAAAAAACAATGACAACCTGGGTAATTTCAATATTTCTGTTGGCATAACCGATCAATTTATTAATGCCGTGAGAGAAGACAAGCCATTTGACCTGATTGATCCCAGAGATAAAAAGATCGCAAGCCAGCTCAATGCGAGAGACCTCTTTCAAAACATTGTGGAACAGGCCTGGCACAACGGCGATCCGGGAATCATTTTTCTGGATAAAATAAACAGGGACAACCCCACACCGGAAATTGGAGAGATTGAATCCACAAATCCATGTGGAGAGCAACCACTTCTCCCCATGGAAGCTTGCAATTTAGGCTCTATAAACCTATCGAAATTTGTGGGAACAAAAAACAAAAAAACCTTTATTGATTTTAAAGAATTAAAAGAGACAATACATTTATCCGTTCGCTTTTTAGATAATGTGATTGATATGTCAACTTACCCTTTGCCTGAAATCGGGCAGATGGTGAAAGACAACCGCAAAATAGGTCTCGGCATAATGGGATTCTCAGATCTATTATTCCAGATGGGAATCCCCTATAATTCCGACAATGCCCTGAATATTGCAAAAGAGGTCATGTCCTTTATCCAAAAAGAATCCCATGAAGCATCACGGCTGTTGGCAGAAGAACGCGGGACCTTTAACAATTTTGATAAAAGTATTTTCAAAAACGATAAAGCAAAAAGATATCGAAATGCCACCACAACAACCATTGCACCCACAGGAACATTGAGTATCATTGCTGGATGTTCCAGCGGGATTGAACCGTTGTTCGCCCTAAGCTTTGTCCGAAGGGTGATGGATAATGATGAATTAATTGAGGTGAATCCATATTTTGAAACAATTGCCAAGGAAAGAGGGTTTTATAGTACCGAATTAATGAACAAGATTGCCAAAACCGGTACCATTGCCAACATGCATGAAATCCCACAGGATATCCGAGACATATTTGTCACGGCCCATGATATCTCCCCCTCCTGGCATATAAGAATGCAGGCGGCTTTTCAAAAATTCACAGACAATGCGGTATCCAAAACAGTGAATCTATCCCATGATGCAACAGTGGAAGACGTGATGGGCATATATAACATGGCATATGATCTTGGGTGTAAAGGGGTAACCACTTATCGGGATGGCAGCAAAGACAATCAGGTTCTTTCATTTTCAAATGAGCCAAAGAAAGGTGTACCAGAAAAAGAAGCGCCAGAGAAAAAAGCCATGAGGAAACGACCCGAAACCCTTTATGGCTTCACAACGACGATTAAGACCGGAATGGGACATCTGTATCTCACCGTCAATGAAGATGAAGGCAAGCCCTTTGAAATATTTGCCACGGTTGGGAAGTCCGGGAAGTCCACCCAAGCAAAAACAGAAGCCATTGGAAGATTGGTCTCACTTTGCCTGCGAACCGGTGTGGATGTAAAATCCATAATTGGTCAGATCAAAGGCATCGGTGGTGAATATGCGGTATTTCAAAAAGGCGGCCGTGTCCTATCCATACCGGATGCCATTGCCCGGGTGCTGGAAAAAAGATATGGTCAGGTAAACGGGTCAAACCAGCATCATTCCCTGCAAAAAGAATGCTGCCCGGAATGCGGTTCCAACGTCACCCATGAGGAGGGGTGCTTAACCTGCCACTCCTGTGGCTATACAAAATGTGGATAAATGCTTAAAACGGGTCTTTATCAGGTATCAGGGGGGGGGACCAGGATAAAATCAATCATTTTTGGACCGCAAACGAAGCCGAATAAAGACCTTGAGTACTAAAAATCCGGATAAAAAAAGGAGGAACCCCGGGAACCAAAGATGTTTTACAAAGCCGGGCTCTCCTGTCGCCACAATCATCCCCGCCAGGGCAAAGGAAAAAACAAAGAGCATCATACCGATC
>CAXHYW010000380.1:0-4678 GCA_964021475.1 uncultured Desulfobacteraceae bacterium
CACATAGAGGCACACTCTTTCCCTACACGACGCTCTTCCGATCTCAATGGTTTTCGGGGGGCCATATTTTTTTAAATAATAGGCCTGGTCATCATTGGAAAGAAAGATTATTTCAAACTCAAGATCAACCGATACCCGTTGATGCTGACGCCGTTCAATATTATAACATTTTTCTTTGATAAAAAGATCCACCAGGTCGGCATCAAACTGTTTTCCCTTATCCGCTTTTAAAATGGATAATGCTTGATCCATTGTCATCGCTTTTTTATACGGTCGGTCATAGGCTGTGAGTGCATCATACACATCGGCAATCGCAAGTATTTTGGCGGAAAGGGGCAAGGATTCCCCTGTCAATCCGTAAGGGTATCCCTTACCATCCATCCTTTCATGGTGTAAGGATGCTAACCGCGGTATATTTTTAAGTGCCCTTGAAAAATGTATCTGCTCCAGTATCTCACGGGTATAGCTGGCATGTTCCTGGACCTTTTTATATTCTTCCGGTGTCAGACGGCCGGGCTTTAACAGCACATCGTCCCTCACGCCGATCTTGCCAATGTCATGGAGCCAGGAGGCGATATCTATTTCCTCTAATGCTTTCTCATCCAGCTTGCACGCAGTTGCCAACTTTGCAGCATATAGGGAGACTCTTTGGGAGTGGCCGGCTGTAACGGGGTCACGGGCATCAATAGTGGTTGAAAGGGTTCTGATTAAACTTTTTAGAAGGGACTCATTTTCTTCAGAAAGCACGGCATTCTCTATTGAAATGGCCGCATTGTTGGAAAAAAGGCCTAAAAGTTTTTCATCATATTCGGTAAAAACACCCGCTTTTTTGTTTAAAATCTGGGTAACGCCCAGGACATGTCCCTCTCTTGTTAGCAAGGGCATACACAGGATACTTTTGGTTTGATACCCGGTTTGTTTATCAATTTCCGGATTGAACCGGCTGTCTTGATAGGCGTCTTCTATGTTGATTGTTTTTTTCGTGCGGGCAACGCTGCCAGCAATCCCTTTTCCCAATGGAAACCGGATCTCGCTGATTTCAGACTGCTGAACAAATCGGCTGTAAAATTCATTGGTTTCATAATCACAAAGAAATAGAGAACTTAAATCGGCATCAAGTAATCGTGTTGCCCCTTCCATAATGATTTTCAGGAGCGCATCAAGGTTTTTTTCCTGGGCCATGCGATTTGCAATCTCAAGAATTTCCTGCAAATCATGAACTTGTTTGTTAGGCATTTGTCACCTTCAGAGGTCTAGGGTTTTGAGCATGAGGTCGACGATCTCTTTGACCGGGGTAGGGTCTGTCTCCAACAGCCTCTGGAGGATGAATCCGTCCACCACCGCCACCAAAAATTTTGATTTGGTCGGGATCTTGGTCTGGGAACCGGGCATTTTTTGATAGGCCTCATCCACCAGGCCAAACCATTGACAATAGGTGTGCTGGAATCGTTCCTTTAGGTCATCGTTGCCGGAAATGGCCTCCCGGACCAGATACAGATGAAGACGGCTGCGGGCCTCCGAGGTGAGCAGGGTGTCAAAAAAAGCGGTGAACATGTTTTCCCAGGAAAGGGAATTATTTTCTCCGATCATTGAAAGCAGCGCCGTGGATATCTGTTCCATGTGCAGATCGGCCATATCAAAGATCAGGTCGTTTTTGCTGGCATAATAGTAGTACAGTGTGCCCTTGCTAAGACCCGAGGCTTTGGAAATCTGGGCCAGGCTGGTTTTGTCCACCCCTTTTTCACTGATCATGGCCATGGCCGTTTCAATGATTTTCCGGCGATTGTCCTCGTTGGAGCCCTTGGTTGTTTTGGCCATTTAGCTTGCCTGTTTAGCAGGCGTAGGTGACTTCTGGGTTAACCTAGGTCCCATTGTAATCGCTTCCACCGGGCAGTCTGTTGCACAGAACCCGCATCCCATGCAGGCCGATTCACCCAAAAGATAGGGGAAGGCATGACGGCTGCCCACCTTTTGTAAATTGGCCAAAAGAGCGCCTGCCGGGCAGGTGTCCAGGCAGATGCCGCAGGACATGCAAAGATTCAGGTTAAACATAGGTTTTTCCCAGTCTTGTTTGGGGATGCGAAGGAGGATGCTCCCGAAACTATCTTCCACGGCCTCGGTCGGACAAACCCTACCGCAGGCACCGCATTCTATACAGATTTCTGGGTTGATTTTGTGAAGCTCTTTTTTCTCACCCACAATTGCCAGGGAAGGACAGATAGTCAGGCAGGCCCTGCATCCGATACATGAATCTAATATTTTATATGCCATAGCAAATTTTTCCTTAAATAAAAGTTAGGCAATTGAAGTGATTTTGTCAATGGTCTCCTGGGAGGGGATACCGGTTTCCCTGTCCCAGTCAAATAATTCCCAATAATCTTTCATCAGGCTATCGAGATCTATACTGCGGCCTTTGTTGGCTCCTTTTTTCTGGGAGGGCAGACCAAGGAGGCGGTCAGAGATCCTGCTGTCCTTTGGTTGGAGTCCTTGGCGAACGTTGAATGCCTGTTTTAAGGTTTGAATATTGGTGCCGATCTCCATGTATTGCTCCGGTGAAAATTGCCAGCCCGTGGCGGCATTGAGCCAGTCAAAAATTCTAAGGCGTTTGCTACCTAAAAATCCGCCGAACAGGCAGGCCCCGGCCCCGTTGATTACATTCAAATACTGGGAGTTGGCCTTGCCGATCTGGGCATGCTTGATATTTTTTTTGTACTTGCTGCTTTTCATATAGGCGGGTCCCATTTTGGGAACCCCTTTGACCATTTTCCAGAGCTGGTACATTTCATAGTAAAGGCCGGCTCCGTTGGTGTGGCGGCCCGGGGCCGGTTCCACGCTATAGTGCAGGGCAAACCCGGGATCATTTCGTGAATCGTGCATGGCAGGTTCCTGGCCTCCGGCATGGATGGCAATTTTTTCCGATCCCTTGCCGATGCGTTCTGCGGCTATTTTTACCCCGTCTGCCAAAAGGTCGCCGATTCCCTCTCGTGCGATCATTTGTTCAATGAGAAATTCAATGGCCGAAGGATCACCCCATTTTAATTCAACCCCCATGGTATCTTTGGTGGTGAGGATGCCTTGTTCAAAACATTCCATGGCAAATCCCACGGCGTGTCCTGCCGAAATACTGTCCATGCCAGCCCGGTTGAGCAGTTCGTTAAGATAAAATATGGAATCCATATCCTTGTTCATGACAAACCCCCCTAAAGAAAGAACGGTTTCGTATTCAGGCTTGTGGGTTTCGGAAAATTTGCCATCGGTTTTGCAGATACCGCCGCATCCCAGGGGGCAGGAATAACAATGGAACTTAGCCGTCTCTTTTCGGGTAAACACATCGGGGTTGGAACTGCGGCTTTTGAAGAATCCCCAGTCTTTGTTTGTGCCGTTCCAGTTTTTTATGGGAGAATCTCCCATTTCAACGGACATCTGGTTCATGGAAACAGTGCCCCATTTTCGTAGAAGAATTTTATAAAGCAGCCCATCCTGGGTGAGAACGGCGGGCATCATTCGCATGAGGGCACCTATGGGAGCTGTGAGAAATCCCGGGACAAAGGGGGGTTGAAACTGGACCCAGCGGTTGCAAATCTGACTGAGTCGTTTGATCTCTTCCCTGTTATGGACGCAGATTCTTTTGGTTCCGGCCAGGACAAGGGCCTTGAGGTTTTTAGATCCCATGACAGCTCCCAGGCCGGACCGGGCAGCGATGCGGCCCTTGTCCGTGGACACGCCTGAGATCAGGGACAATTTCTCACCGGACTGACCAATGCAGGCCACCCGGGCGTTCTTGCTTTTTGAACTTTCTAAAAGAAAGTTTTCGGTTTCCACGGCATCCATGCCCCAGACGCTTGTGGCATCCCTTAATTCCATGGTGGTGTCATCCACATACAGATAGACCGGGGTGGGACTTACGCCCGTAAAGAAAATACCGTCCACCCCGCAGCGTTTGATGGCAGGGGAAAAACTGCCACCGCAGTTGGCTTCCCCCCACCCTTTTGTCAGGGGGGATTTGCCCACTACCATCCACCTTCCCGTGAACAATGAACCGGTTCCGGTGAGAAGTCCCGATACAAACCCCAGCATATTATCCGGTCCCAGAGGATCCGCACCCACAGGGATTCTATGGTAGAGCAGGTGGGCGGCAAGTCCCATGCCTGATAAAAATGATTCATAAATAGAAGGAGAAATTTTCTCGATGTGGATTTTGCCCGTGGACAGATTCACATTCATGATCTTTCCCATATATCCTTTATTCTTTTTATCCATTTGGTTCATTTTTTATCCTTTTTTGATGTTGGATCTGTCCAGAACAATACCTTCCCAAGACGCTTTCATGACCATGAGGCAGTCTTCGAAATCCATGTCTTCGGGATTGAAAAACAGGGTCCCATCGCCCAGAGCGGTCCGGGCAATATCACCCAGGTTTTTTTCCAGAACCTGTGGATTGCCCTGTTTGTCCATGATATCTTTAAAACAAACGGCATGGGCACCACCAGTGACTTGGTGAAGGTCCTGGTTCATTTTGCGTATACAGGCAATGGTTTTAAGGGCCCGGTCTTGCGGGGGGGTTCGGGTATAGATCTCTTCTCCTGCTAGGGGGAGGAGAAGGTCCGCTATGCGATTTTCGATTTTGTGGAGATTGTATTCCAACCCATAGGGCAAAAGAATAGCCATGCAATTGCCG
>CAXHYW010000381.1:0-4677 GCA_964021475.1 uncultured Desulfobacteraceae bacterium
ATCTATGCTGAAAAAGGCCGCTGGTCCCGCCTGGGGGTCTATGTGGTCCATGCCAGTATTATTCTCCTGGTGGTCGGCGCATTAATTGGTGCCATGTTTGGTTTTAAGGCGAATCTGCGGTTGGATGAAGGTGCCAAGGCGGATACGCTTTTTACCACCAAATCCAGGACCCCCATTCAACTTCCCTTTTCCATCCAATGCAATGAGTTTGAGGTGCGCTTCTATGACTCGGGTGCCCCGGAGGAATTTCGCTCCAATCTGACTATCTTTGAAGATGGGAAAGAAAGTTTTACCAAGGATATCCGAGTGAACCAGCCCTTGAGATATAAAGGGATTAATATATTTCAGTCTTCCTATGGAACGGCAGCTCCGGATAACGCGCTATTTGAAATTGTGGACAATGCCACCCAGGACAGCATTACGAAACGTCTTAAAATCGGTGATGAAATCCAATTGCCAGGGAATGCGGGAATATTCAAATTCGAAGGTTTTTTACCCAATTTTAAATTTAGGGAACATAATCTGGGGGAAGCATTCTTTGGAACAGTAACCTTAACAGGTAAGGAGGGCTTTCAGATACCCCTTCCCATGAAATTTCCCACCTTTGACAAGATGAGAAAAGGTCAGTTTTCTTTTGTTGTTAAAGAATTTGATAAGAGTTATTATACAGGGCTTCAGGTCACAAAGGATCCGGGAATATGGTACGTATATGCGGGGTTTATCCTGATGATTCTGGGATGCTGGATCACCTTTTTTATCTCCCACCAATCCTATTTTATTGAGATCAAAAAATCAGACCAAAAGACAATGGTTCTGGTATCGGGCAAAGCCAACCGGAACAGTTATGGTATGATGCTTAAAATTAAGAAATTTGCAACCACATTAAAGGATAAATAATGCCCATGAACAGTTCTATTATATTATCAGCCACCACATTTATTTATGCACTGGCTTCGGTTTTTTACATTGGGTCCTTTTCATTTAAAAAACAAGTATTGGCCAGTGTCGGCTTCTGGGTGATTGTGGTCGGGTTTATCGGCAATACAACCGGGATCGTTCTGCGGTGGGTGGAGTCCTATCAAATGGGATACGGGCATGCCCCCTTTTCCAATATGTACGAATCCCTTGTCTTTTTTTCCTGGACCGTTGCGGTATTGTATATTTTTGTTGAATTCAAATACAAGGAAAGCATCATTGGTGTTTTTATCTCTCCTTTGATCTTTTTGGCCATTGCCTATGCCTCTTTTGATCCCAACATCAGCTCCAAAATCAGCCCATTGATTCCGGCTCTGAAAAGCAATTGGCTCATTGCCCATGTCATTTCCTGTTTCCTGGGGTATGCAGGGTTTGCCCTGGCATTCGGGTTCAGTTTTATTTATTTTGTCAAACCCAAAAATCCCAAAAGTACTTCTGTTTTTGCCCGGTTGCCTTCCTGGGAGATGATTGATGAATTGACCTATCAGATGATAGTATTTGGATTTTTATTTTTGACCATCGGTATTATCACAGGAGCTGTTTGGGCCAACTCTGCCTGGGGTAAATACTGGTCCTGGGATCCCAAGGAAACCTGGTCTTTGATTACCTGGTTTGTCTATGCCATTTTTCTGCATCTGCGAATGATGCGGGGCTGGCATGGTGCAAAACTTGCCTGGGTTTCCATCCTGGGGTTTGTAGCGGTTATGTTTACCTATTTTGGGGTGAACTATTTGCTTTCAGGTCTTCACAGCTATGGATGAAAAAAAGATGAAAATTAGATAAGCACAGCAAGATGCGATTTGCAAAAAGGGGATATCTTTAATCAAGATGTCCCCTTTTTATATGGAGGAATAGCCTTGTGTTTTGCAGTGATATAATAGACGGGATTCATTGGTTTCTGGCTAATTTACCTTGACAAGGAAACAAGATATTTATATATAAAAACGCAAATTATGAGATAGCGGACGTTATTGCGGATGTGCAAGGAATGCTGTCTGCAAAGGAAATAAGCCCAGACCAAGGTCTGGACGAACTGGTTAAAGTAACATCAACATTTTAACATTGATGGAGTTTTCATGAGTAAAATAGAAAACGAAGATGAAAATGGTTCCATGGATGGTGCAGGGGAAGGCACTGGTGGTGAACCGAAAGATGACAAAGGCCTGGGGCTTGGCGTCATCTTTTTTATGGCAGCATTTCTGGTATGTTTTTTGTCAGGCTGGCTGCTTTTCCCCAAGTTGCTTTATTCAAAAAAAGAGCAACCTTTTAATTTTGATCACGTGCTTCATACCGAGGAAGCCGGTGATTGTGAAACCTGTCACTTCTTGAGAGAAGATGGCACATTTTCCGGGATGCCCAATCTTGAATCCTGTATGGAGTGCCATACAGACGAGCCCATGGGTGAAACAGAAGATGAAGCCATTTTTGCAAGCGAGTATGTGGCAAAGGAAAAAGAGGTCCCCTGGTTTGTTTATTCAAAGCAGCCCGATTGTGTCTTTTTCTCCCATGCAGCGCATATTAATGCAGCGGGTATGGATTGTAAATCGTGCCATGGTCCCATTGGTGAATCCACCACTTCAAAACCATATGAAGAAAACAGAATCACCGGTTATAGTCGTGATATCTGGGGGCAAAACATCTGGGGAATTAAAAAACATTCCTATGATCGGATGAAAATGGATGACTGCGCAGCGTGTCACAAAGAAGAAACAGGCCACCAGGGTTATTGTTTCCAGTGTCACAAATAAGCGGCCTACAATACAAGAATTTCAAACTTTATAGAGGACTAACTTATGAAAGTTGATAGAAGAAGCTTCTTGGGATTGGGCTTAGGCGCAGTTGCGGGTGTTGTGGTTTCCCCGGTTGGGTTGAAACTGACAGATGATTCTTCCATTTGGACCCAGAACTGGCCTTGGACTCCTGTCCCGGTTGACGGCGAAATATCCTATGATAAATCGGTGTGCAACCTATGCCCGGGAAACTGTGGTATCAGTGTTCGAAAAATAGCTGGCAGGCCCGTTAAAATAGAAGGGTTGGCCGAATATCCCATAAATGACGGTGGTGTATGCCTACACGGCATTTCAGGCCTTCAGTATCTGTATGATCCAGCCAGGATCAAGACCCCCTTAAGAAAAAATGGGGATAAATTTGAAAAAATATCCTGGGAGGACGCGATTTCCCTGACGGCAGGCAAGCTTGCCGACATAAGAAAAGCCAATGCTTCCCAAAAGCTTGTCTGTATTACCGACAAGACCCAAGGGTCGGTGCCAAAACTTTTTACTAGATTTTTATCGGCCTTTGGTTCATCCAATATGTATGCCATGCCAAGTCTTGAATCCAACCTTGAGCTGACGGCTCAAACCCTTCACGGTGGCGGTAATACCATTGGGTTTGATCTTGAAAATTCAGATTTAGTTTTAAGTTTTGGTGCAGGCCTTCTAGAAGGATGGGGATCTCCGGCAAATTGCTTTAAGGCAAATTCATCCAGAAAACAAAGAGGTGCCAAACTCTACCAGATAGAGGCCCGGCTG
Organism: uncultured Desulfobacteraceae bacterium; assembly: GCA_964021475.1. Classification (GTDB taxonomy): domain Bacteria; phylum Desulfobacterota; class Desulfobacteria; order Desulfobacterales; family Desulfobacteraceae; genus NBML01. The sequence continues at coordinate 3,507 of CAXHYW010000381.1, forward strand.
TCCAATACGGCGGCCAATGCCGACAAATGGATTCCCATAAACCCTGGAACCGAAAGTGATCTTGCCCTTGGTCTATGTGCCGTAATTATTAAGAAAAATCTTTTTAGCGGTAATAATTATGATACTGGTAATTTTAAGGGCGGTTTCAATAAATTTGCCATCATGGTTCAAAAAGAATATGCTCCGGAAAAAGTGGCTGAAATTTGCGGAATCAAAGCGGCTGATATTGAAAAGCTGGCGGTGATGTTTGCCAAAGCAAAAATGCCGATTGCCATTCCCGGAAAGGGCAGGGGAGAAAGTGGGCAGAGTCTGAAAGAGTTTGCTGCCGTCCATACCCTGAACTGTCTTGTGGGCAATTTGAACAAGAAGGGTGGGGCCTTTATCATGCCCCAGAAGGACTATCTCGCATTTCCCGAAGCCATTATGGATGATGCGGCTGAAACCGGAGCAGGACAGGAAAAACTGGCAGATTCCATCAATGATCTTGTGGCAAAAATTACCGCCACGGACCAACCCATTGTGGATGCGCTTTTTGTGTACAATGCCAACCCCTGTTATTCCTTTTCCGATCCAAAACGGGTAAAAGCGGCCTTTAAAAAAGTTCCGTTTGTGGTTAGTTTCTCCTCTTTCCTGGATGAAACCGCCATGGAAGCGGATGTGATTTTCCCCATGAACACCTTTCTTGAGCGAATGGAAGATGTTCCTTCACAAGCTGGCCTTGCAATGAATGTCATCGGCCTGATCCAACCTATCATCAAACCTGTTTTTGATACCAAAGATCCGGGGGATGCCTTGATACTTCTGGCTAAAGCGCTTGGTGGAACCATTGCCGAGAATTTTGACTGGGAAAGCTATGTTGCCTGCCTTGAAGAGGTTACGCCCGATATTTGGGATTCTTTGTCCGAAGAGGGGCATGTTCTAGTATCGGAAGGGGCACCGGATGGAAACGTTTTTGTTGATTTTACGTTTCTATCCACCAACCCTGCCACCACTAAGGCCCAGGGTGATTTTGAACTGACATTGATACCCATAGATAATATGCGTCTGACAGGAGCCGTTCCTGCGGTTTCCCCCTTTGCCATTAAAACGGTTTCCGACAAAGTGTTGACCGGTACGGATATTGTTGTGGAAATTAACCCAATGACCGTCAAGTCTCTTAAAGATGGCGGTG
>CAXHYW010000382.1:0-4661 GCA_964021475.1 uncultured Desulfobacteraceae bacterium
CGAAAAGCGACCCCCTCCATGCGGGTCGTCACCTTTACCTTTTTAGAAAGAATCATCCTGACCCCGGTGGAATTGCAGATCATGCTCAAACCGGCACTGATCACCGCCCTTATTCTCTTTATCCTTTCGGGCATGGGCCCGGAAATTTTCTCTTTCTCAAGTTCCGGGTACAGGGGAATTCTGGCCCTTGCTGCCCTGGTAACCGGTATCCTGTCAGGGGCGGTCATTACCCCGGCACTCCTGCCTTATATCCCCGGCAGGGAATTTGCCCTCAAGGGTCTCGTTGTTGGCTGCCTGATGGGTGTGATCATGCTGGGGGTGGTTCCCACTGTCGTTTTCAGCGCCGGGCTTGCCCTGTTCCTGTTCTGCCTGGCCATCAGTTCGTTTTTGGCCATGAGCTTTACCGGCACCACCCCTTTCACCTCCCCTTCCGGGGTTGAAAAAGAGATGAAGCGATATATACCCGTCCAGTTAGTCTCCCTGACACTGTCCGCAGGGCTCTGGATTTACTCCGCATTTTAATTTAAAGGAACCAAATACCATGAAAGATTTCAGACATTTAGAAGCGGTATCCACCCTTGCGCTGGACAGGGATGCCTGTATCGGCTGCAGCATTTGCACCGAGGTCTGCCCCCACCAGGTACTGGAAATGCACGACAAAAAGGCAAAAATTGTAGATTTTAACGCGTGCATAGAATGCGGGGCCTGCGTCAACAACTGTCCCTCAAGTGCCCTGACCGTCAACCCCGGGGTTGGCTGAGCCCCCTATATTATCCAGGTCTGGATAAAAGGCAAAGCAAATGCATCCTGTGGAGACGGCGGGTGTTGCGGCTAGGTAACCCCCGATACCCCCGATACCGAAAATGAGGGGAGGATATTGCTTGACAATAGAGTTTAGTCGGTATACGCTTTTCCCATGAATTGTCAAAAACAAAAAATTCATGGGAAATTTCAATCCCTCATGGCCCTGGCCAGTAAGCTGGATAAAGCCCCCAGGGAATTTGGAACAGGCCAGTCCCTTTCCCACTCAGAAATCCATATGATCGAAATAATCGGTGACAATGAAAACATGAGTGTCACCGATATAGGGAAATGGATCGGCGTGACAAAGGGTGCCATTTCCCAAGGGTTGAAGCGGCTTGAAAAAAAAGAACTGACCACAAAAAAAACAGATCCGGAAAATTTGTCCCGATCCATTGTCTATTTAACGGCCAAGGGAAATATGGCCTATTGGGCGCACAAACACTGGCACGAAACAATGGACGGAGGCTTCAGCCATTACCTAAAGGCGCTTGATCCCCACAGCACAGATATTATCGTCGATTTTTTAACCCGGATAGAAGATTTTCTGGCCCGTAGAATTCAATCCTCCGATTAAAACACAGATCAAAAACAAAAAATTTTGCCCGTAGTGTATACCAGCTAAACACAAAATCTTAAGGAGACACCATGTACAACAAAGAATTTAAGGGAGATGTCTGCAGTCACGGTCATTCATTTTTTTTGGATAATTTCATCCGTCGCATCATCCAGAACCCCCAAAAAATTTTAGGAGAATATATTCGACAAGGAGACACCATCCTGGACCTGGGATGCGGCCCGGGCTATTTCTCCATTGACATGGCCAGGATGACAGGCAAAACAGGAAAGGTGATCGCAGTGGACCTGCAAAAAGAGATGCTGGCAAAGGTGGAAAAAAAAGCCGCCGCCCAAAACCTCTCCCAAAGGATTTACCTCCACCGATGTGACCAAGATAAAATTGGCCTGCCCCCCGGAACAAAGGCGGATTTTATCCTTGCCTTTTATATGGTTCACGAGACTCCAGACACCGACTCCTTTCTAAGGGAGGTTAAAGAATTGCTCAAACCCGCAGGCCGGTTTCTACTTGTGGAACCCATGTTTCATGTATCAAAAAACCAATTTGAAACGATTTTGGACACGGCGACAAACGTCGGCTTTAACCAGGTTGCTCACCCCCGGAAAAAGGGGGGGAGAAGCGTGTTGCTCTCAATTTAAAGCAATTTCATCCCTTCAATTTCAACCCCGTCATGCCCAGGGAAACTATATCAAAAATTCAAAGCCCTTGACACAACCCCTGGATATGGTTTAGGTAAATGCATAAAACTTTAGGAGTAATGATATGAATTTTTGTGACACAGACAGATTTTATTTTTATTTTAGGTATTTCTTTTATACCTGGCTGCCTGTGTTGCGCTGATTTGATTCTTTAATAATGAAAGCCGCAGGCGATACCGCCGGCGGCTTTTTTTTTGGGGGCTGTGGCGGTAAAAAATCTGCAAAGGAAACTGCCATGAAACAAACCTACGATGTCAATGTAAAAGAATTCAAACCACTGACCTCTCCGGCCGTCATCAAAGAAGAACTGCCCGTCACAGATGAGGTGGCCCAGGTCATCATTAATGGACGAAAAGATGTAGAAAACATTTTACAGGGGAAAGACAAGCGCCTTCTGATCATTGCGGGCCCCTGCTCCATCCACGACACCGATGCCGCCCTGGAATATGCCGAAAAAATGACCCATCTCCGGGACGAAGTCAAGGACAAAATCAATCTCATCATGCGGGTTTATTTTGAAAAACCCAGGACAACAGTGGGCTGGAAGGGCATGATCAATGATCCAGATCTCGATGCCTCCTACAATGTGGACCAGGGGTTAAGAAATGCCCGGTCCCTGCTCATTCAAATCAACAGTATGGGACTGCCCACGGCCACGGAGATTTTAGATCCCATCACCCCCCAGTATATAGCAGGACTCTTAACCTGGGTAGCCATCGGTGCCAGAACCACAGAATCCCAAACCCACAGGGAAATGGCATCGGGTCTGTCCATGCCCGTGGGGTTCAAAAATACCACCGACGGCAGCCTGACAGCTGCCATAAATGCCATGCAGGCCGCGGGTGCTCCCCAGCATTTTCTAGGCATTGACCCCAATGGATTCTCCTCGGTTGTCAGTACCACGGGCAACCCCTATGGCCACCTTGTCCTCAGGGGGGGAAATACTCCGAATTATGATCCGGTCTCAGTGGGCAAGGCCCAGAAAAAACTCCGGGAAAAAGAGATCCTCGACGCGGTCATGATAGATTGTTCCCATGACAACTCCGGCCAGAAATTTAAAGGCCAGTCCTTTGTTTTCAAAAGCGCCCTGGACCAACGGCTGGATAACAATGATCGAATCGTAGGGCTCATGTTGGAAAGTAACCTTTTTGAAGGCAACCAAAAATGCACTGGTTGTGCCGAAGACCTGAAGTACGGGGTTTCCATCACAGATGAGTGCATTTCCTGGGAAGACACCGTCGGTCTGATCCGGTGTGCCCACGGCAAATTGTAAAGGCTCTGTTTGTCAGTGTCCTGCCGGACTTTACAATGTACCGGCAGGACAACACCCCTTAAGATCTCCCCCCAAATTCCCCGCAAAAAAGCCTAGACCACCCTCATCTATTCCAAATGAAACCCATGGTCGCATTTATGCACCTGTCTAAACATCTGTCCCCCTTTGTCTCCCCGATCGATCAAAACATAACCCATTGATTTTAAATCATATTATTTATATTTTTTTTAACCATCCCTCCCTGGCACATCCCTTGCTAAATAGCCTTTTGAAAAAGACAGGACAACCCAGCAACCGGCAACCTGGATTTGCCAGAGGAAATCACCGGAGAAACTGCCAGGGAAATGGATTCTGCCGGAAAAACCGGCCAGCAGAGTAAAAAATATTATGGGGGAATGCCCCCAGGAGAATTATATATGATTTGCGTATTCGTTAGCAGGGATAAAGGGATCTTTTCAAGCATTGAGCAGGCCCTGATCAGGAACCATATGGATGTTGAGTGGATTGACACAGCAAAAGATCTTTTATCCCTGCTTTCGGAGCCCACCTCGAACCTCCCGGACAAAAAAATCGGGCTTGTGATCGTGGATGGAAACCTGCCCGGTGAAAATGCCAGAGACCTGATTGAACAAATCATCATGCTAAACCCCATGATCAATTGTGTGGCAACCAGCGCCCTTTCCGCCGAAGAGTTTCATGAAACATTTGAAGGTCTCGGAGTTCTGATGCAGTTACCGGTAAAACCCCAAGAGCCGGATGCCGCAAGACTTGTCATCCATTTAAACAAAATATTGGGCATGACCGCTTAAGGTATTTGCGGACAAAAGGAGATACCTGACCAATGATTATCAGCATAGCAAGTGGCAAAGGCGGTACGGGCAAGACCACGGTGGCCACTAACCTGTCTTGCAGCCTTGAAATACCGGTAAAAATTCTGGACTGTGATGTGGAAGAACCCAATTCCCACCTATTCTTAAACCCGACCATAACGGGTAAAGAAAATGTTATTGCGCCCATCCCTGGAATTGATGACACCAAATGCACCTATTGCAAAAAATGTATGGACATCTGTCGCTTCGGTGCCATTGCTGTGATCGGCAAAAAAGTGATCACCTTTCCCGAGCTTTGCCATTCCTGCGGTGGATGTTTCGCAATTTGCCCCGAGGGAGCCGTCATGGAAAAGGATCGGATCCTGGGAATCGTGGAAACAGGATTTATTAATCCGGGATTTGTGAATCCGGGAGTTATTAATCCAGAATTTGTTCAACCAGGGTCGGCCGACAAGGGAACAGGCAAGGCAAATACAATCCAA
>CAXHYW010000383.1:0-4657 GCA_964021475.1 uncultured Desulfobacteraceae bacterium
GTTTTATCTTTGATGATCAGGTCTGTAAGCAGGGTTTCAAACCGCATCTGGCCTCCCAGCGCCTCGAACTGCCCTCTCAATCCCTTCACAATGCGGCGAAGATAATCCGTGCCCAGGTGGGGGTGAGCCAGGTATTTAATCTCTTTTGGGGCCCCTGCCCGGATATAACTGGACAGGATAAATTGTTTTTCAGCAGCCACCTTCTTGGTTCTTGAGGTGAGCTTCCCATCGGAGAAGGTGCCAGCCCCGCCTTCCCCAAAGGCATAATTATTGACCGAATCAAAGGTGCCGGATGACTCAAACTGCTGGATGCCCTCAGACCGTTTGGCCACCTTGGAGCCCCGTTCAATGAGCAGGGTTTGAAACCCGGCTTTCTGTAATACCAGGGCGGCAAAAAATCCGGCAGGGCCGCTTCCCACCACCAATGCCTTTGTGGTTCTCTTTTTCCAGGGGATTTCCAACTCCGGATAGGCAAAGGGCTCTCCCCCGGCAAGTTCATCGGACAGCACGCCAGCCCGGATCAGCCAGTGGATCTTACTTTTTTTCCGCGCATCCAGGCTTTTGCCCTGGATCTGAAAGCTAAAGTCCCGGATATGAAGCGCTTTTGCGATGGCGTCTTTCAGGGCCTCGTCGTCGTAGTCGCTGGAAAGTTCTAAACTAATTTCCCGGAATCCCAAATTCTCCATCTCCTGTACGGGTATCAACCAAGGCCAAATGCCGAAAAGCACAATGCTCAAGGCGGTAACCCCCCTAAGGTTACCAGTATCCATGAACATTGTAAAAGGGATATTTAAATTATGATTGATTTTTTAATATAGCCAGAGATGATCCAGTTCATCCCCATGTTTCCCTTCACTTTTCCGTTCCCGGATCACTTTGGCAGGTGATCCGGCCACGACCATATTGGGCGGGACATCATGGGTGACCATGGAACCGGATGCCACAATGGCTTCCTTTCCCACGGTCACACCGGGTAAAATGGTGGCACCGGCATAAATCTTGGCATAATCTTCTATGACCACTTTATGGTATTCCCGCTCCATATGGGATGATTCAGAATGGCTGTGGGTAAAAATTCTCACATCTTCGGCAAGGGCCACAAAATTGCCCAATTCAATCCCCCCTTTGCTGTCAAGAAAGACACCTCGGTTAAAAAAAACATTGTCACCCATCTCCAGAAACTGTCCAAAGTTAAAACGAACATTTTCTTCCACAATGAGGGCGGCACCGCATCGTTTAAAAAGGTGTTTGGCCAGAAGGCGACGGAAGGGAATTGAAAAAGGAACGATCAGGCTTAAGGGCAGCTTATCGAACATATCCCACAAAAAATGCAGATACCGCTGCTGGGAGGTAAAGGGGATTTCATGCCCCCGGGGAAGGGTCTCACTATAGACTTTTAAATTTTCCAGCACCTCTTTGGATACCGGCGGTGCCTCAATGAAAGTGAGCACTTCCATGAGACTGTCTGCATTCAGTCCGTCCAAAATGATTTTTTCAACGGCGTCAAGTTTGTGGTGATATACATTTCCCATGAATGGTTTCTCCTTTTTACCTGAGTTTCGTTTACCTGAGTTTCGAATAGAGGGTTCAATTTATAATGTTTTCTTAACAAACCCCGGCAGGTTTGGCAATAAATTGCCCTTTTGTTCAAGCATAAGGGGATCAAGTATAAGAGGAGAGGGGGTGGCCCCCGGTGTGGAGCGTAAATAGGTATAGGCTTCCGCCAACATGTTGTTCAACTTAGGTGGTCTTCCCTGATCAGGATTCCAGTAAAATACCTCCGTCTATAAAAATTTTTTCACAGGCTTTAAGCCGCTCCTCAGCCATCCATTTTTCAGGCGACCATTTTTCAGGTGACCCTGCTTTGGTTAAAACGGGGGATATGCCGATTTTCAGGTTTTTTTCCTGCCACAGGGGGTGGTAGGGCATTAATTGGGTTTTTTTCACGCCTTCTTCTTTGTAAAGGGATACAATGGCCAAAAGATTCTCCTTTGTATCGGTGATATCCGGGATCAGGGGGGTTCGCGGCAGAACAGTCACGCCGCCGTCCAGATATTTTTTATTAAGTTTTTTAAAATTTGCGAGAATCGTTTTATTGGGCAACCCGCAGTATTTTTTATGGCCATGGCTGTCCATGATCTTGATGTCAAAATAGATTAAATCCACATGGGGATACACAAGCTCAATAAAGGAATCGTAATTAAACTGGCCGCAGGTTTCAATGAGAACATGCACCCCTTTTTCCTTCAGGGCTTTTGCAGCTTTGCCCAGAAAAGCCATATTCAGGGTCGGCTCCCCACCCGAAAAGGTCACCCCTCCCTTTGAGGTATCAAAAAAAGGCTTGTCCTTCATCACCTGGATAACTATTTTAGAAATGGACATTTTTTCGCCAATCTGTTCCAGGGCGCCTGCGGGGCAATTGTCCACACATTCAAAACATAGGTTGCACAAACTTCGGTCAATGAACAAAGGATTTTCCCTGGAAAGGGCGTTTTGTGTGCAAGTATCCATACAGGTATTACAGCCCACACAGACCTTGGATTCAAACGAAATTTCAACCCCGGTTTTTTTGCTTTCCGGGTTATGGCACCAGACACAGTCAAGGGGGCAACCCTTGAAGAAGACAACCGTGCGGATGCCCGGGCCGTCATCAAGGGAATTGCCCTTTAGTTCAAGTATAAGGGGATCAAGTGTAGGGGACTCAAGTATCGGGAGAGAGGGGTTCATAGTGTATATTCTGTCCTTTCTATCAGTTCCAATTGCATTTCTCGGTTCAGGTTCACAAAATAGGCATTATATCCTGAGATTCGCACCAGAAGGTTTTGATAATTTTCAGGATTGGCCATGGCATCCCTTAACACCAGGGAATTGACCATGTTAAACTGGATCTGCATCCCGCCCTGTTCAAAATAGGATTTCACATAGGCAACCATGGTATCAACGGTTTTTTCCCTGGTATCCTTTGCTGCCGGGACAAGCTTGACGTTAAAGGCAATATTATTATCCATGTATCTGGGGTTCAGCCGGGCCACGTCTCTTATATTGTCCAAGAAATTTTTTGAGGCCGCAGGGTGGGGGGTGGCCCCCGGGGTAAAGGGTTTATGGGCAAGTTTGCCCGAAGGCAGCGCCCCGGAAAGTGATCCATAGGCGACATGCTGGGCAACGGACCAGAAGCCAACGGTGTAATCTCCCCCCCTGAAGTTTTTAATGGATTTATAACAAGAATGGATCAATGCGGTAACCCGGTTTGCCATGTCAACAGCCTCATCGCTGCCTGAACCAAACCTTGGCACTTTGTTCATCACCATGGCATGGAGGCCGGGATCATTTTTAAAATTGGTGTCAATGGCCTGCTTTAACTCACGGAACCCGATCTTCTTCTGATCAAAAACAAGGGTTTTGATGGCCATCAGGGAATCTACCACATCGGCAAGACCGATATTAAAACTGCCGGAAGTATTGTACCGCGCCCCTCCCTTGGTAACGTCAACCCCATTGGTGATAGCTCCCCTTATAGCAGTGCTTAAAAGCGGGGTCGGTCTCAGGTAGGAATAGGCTTCTCCGGCCATATTATTAAGCCTGGTTGTGTTTTCGATGATAAATTTTTGTTGGAGGGCAAAGGCTTGAAAAAACTGGTCAAAACTTTTGAAATCATCCTTTTCCAGACACCCGGTTTCAGGCCCCAGATGCCAGTCCATGAGGGGGTGGTATCCATTGTTCATGGCCATTTCAAGCCCTGCCACCATATTGATGGAGGTGGCTCCGGTGTGGCTCATGTGTTTACCGGAAAGGGTAATTTCCACACACCCGGTGGAGGCCCAGTCCCTGAGATCTTCTATTTTGTCACAATTTTGTTCAAAGGATTTGATCACCGCATCATCACAATGCATGGAGGGGGTTGCCACGGTGATGATGTTAACTTCGCACAGTCGTTTCAAGTATGTGTCAGAGTTAACATCAAGCTTGAACCGGGCATTCATATTGGGATCATTGAGACCCAGCATTTCCGTAACTTTTAAAAAAATATAGGTCATGTCGTTGACCCCGTCTTTGCCGTCCGGGGTGACACCGCCGACGGTGATGGCGGTCTGGGACTGGCTGCCACCAAACAGATAATTGGCTACATCGGGCACCAGATTATAATGTTCCCCATTTATCAGAAAAAACCAGGATATCAATTCCAGAACATGTTCAATATAGGTTTTTCGTTCCTTTTTGTCGGTAAGCATTGCCAGATCATTTTCAAAATAGGGCTGGAAAAGCTGATCAAGCCTTCCCGGAGAAAGGGAAACATTATTGTTTTCCATGAGAAGACCCACCCAGGATATCCAGGCCGAATTCACCGCTTCATCAAGGGTTCTGGCAGGTTTTACCGGCACATGACAACAGATGGTTGTAAGTTTTTCAAGCTCTGCCCGGCGCAGGGGATCCTCTTCTTTTTCCGCCAGAATTTTAGCCTGGTCAGCCAGGTTTAAGGCGTAGGTGTTCAACCCTTCAAGGCTCAGGATCATGGCATTGAGGGAGTTGATCTTGTCTGTCTTGATCTTGTCAGTCTTGATCTTGTCCGATTTAACTTTATCCGATTTAACTTTATCTGGTTTAGTTTTATTCGGTTCAGCTTTATCCGGATCTGCTTTATGAAGAAGTTCAAGCTGTG
>CAXHYW010000384.1:0-4652 GCA_964021475.1 uncultured Desulfobacteraceae bacterium
AGAGAAAAAACAGATCCGATACGAATCCAAGCTCCCCAGAACCGATTGCAAGGAATCTTCTTCCAAAACCATTATTATTCCCGGTGAACGAACCCGGTATCTGGCGGAAATCGCCGACACCATCCGGGAATATCACACCACATCTGAAAGCCAATCAAAAGCTGTGAGACAACGATGGCATCTGTTGGAGACGGCAACGGTTCTCAAAGATAGCAATTTTTCTGAGTTGGAAATATTCAAACAAGCCTTGGCAGAGGCAAGCGCTCTAGTGGCCGGTGAAACAGATGAGCTCATCGGGAATTATCTGCATTGTTCCAAAATGTATGAAAAGGATGAGCTGGTTTACCATGTCAGGGATAAAGAGTTTCGGCAACCCCTGCACAGCCAGAGTTTGTCCCACTCAAAAATTCCCAAAATTGCCCTGCCGGGATTTATAGACCCAGGAGAGCAATATGCCTGGATGCGCAAGGAAAATTTTGCCGGCAATTTTCCTTATACCGCAGGGGTCTTCCCCTTGAAACGGGCCGATGAAGATCCCACCAGAATGTTTGCAGGAGAGGGCGGGCCTGCCGATACCAACCGCAGATTCAAGCTTTTGTCCGGGAGTTATCCTGCCAAACGCTTGTCAACCGCCTTTGATTCGGTAACCCTCTACGGGTTTGATCCGGACCCCCGGCCGGATATCTATGGGAAAATAGGAACTTCGGGGGTGAGTATCTGTACCCTGGATGATGTGAAACTGCTTTATGACGGGTTTGATTTATGTGCTCCCAACACCTCGGTCTCCATGACCATCAATGGACCCGCTCCCATGATGCTGGCCATGTTCATGAACACGGCCATTGAGCAGCAGACAGATAAATTTCGACAGGAAAAGGGCTGCGAACCTTCTGAAGCAGAAGCCTTAGAGATCAGACAATTTGCCATGTCCAATGTCAGGGGAACCGTCCAGGCCGATATTTTAAAGGAAGACCAGGGTCAGAATACCTGTATTTTCTCCATTGAATTTGCCCTGAAGATGATGGGGGATATTCAGCAATACTTTATTGATCACCAGGTGAAAAATTTTTACTCGGTGTCTATTTCCGGATACCATATTGCCGAGGCCGGAGCCAACCCCATTACCCAATTGGCCCTGACCCTGGCAAACGGGTTTACCTATGTGGAATATTATTTATCCCGGGGCATGGATATCAATGAGTTTGCTCCCTCCCTGTCCTTTTTCTTCTCCAATGGCATGGATCCGGAATACACGGTGATCGGACGGGTGGCAAGACGGATTTGGGCTGTGGCCATGCGGCATAAATATGGGGGGAATGAAAAATCCCAGAAACTTAAGTACCATATCCAGACATCGGGCCGATCCCTGCATTCCCAGGATATTCAATTCAATGACATCAGGACCTCCCTACAAGGGTTGTGTGCCATCTATGACAATTGCAACAGCCTTCATACCAACGCTTTTGACGAGGCCATCACCACGCCTTCGGCAGAATCAGTACGAAGGGCGCTTGCCATCCAGCTCATCATCAATCGGGAATGGGGACTTGCTAAAAATGAGAATCCCCTCCAGGGAAGCTTTATCGTGGATGAGTTGACAGATCTGGTGGAAGAGGCGGTTTTGGTTGAGTTTGATCGGATTACGGAACGGGGCGGGGTTCTGGGTGCCATGGAAACCGGTTATCAGCGGGGCAAAATCCAGGAAGAATCCATGCACTACGAGCATCTGAAGCATTCAGGTGAGTTACCCCTCGTCGGGGTGAATACCTTTGAAGACCCGGATGCCGACTATGCGGAAATGGCCAACCATTTGGAATTGTCCAGGGCCACCAACGATCAGAAAGACGCCCAACTGGAACGGCTGGCATCCTTTAAAACGCTTCATGTGGATGAATCCACCCAGGCCCTTGAGGCCTTGAAGCAGACAGCGCTTAACGGGGGAAACATGTTTGCCCAGCTCATGGAAGCCGTTAAATGCTGTTCTTTGGGCACCATCACCCAGGCTTTGTATGAAGTGGGTGGAAAATATAGAAGAAATATGTAAGAATCCCAAATTTTGTGGGAGAATACAGCATTTATAAAAATAATCTAAAATAGATAATATGAAAATATATCTTTTAAGATAAAGAAATTTTAGAAATTTATAGTATAAAAATTGAGGAGAAAACCCCGATGAATAAAGCCGTTATCGTCAGTGCAACACGGACCCCCCTGGGAAGTTTTGGCGGGACATTGAGCAAAATAGGTGCAACTGATCTTGGTGCTATTGTGATCAAAGAGGCCATTAAACGGGCCAATATAGAGCAATCACAGGTTGATGAATGTATCATGGGGATGGTTTTGCCATGCGGTTACGGCCAGAACCCGGCCAAACAAGCCGTTGTCAAAGCAGGGCTTCCCTGGGAAGTTGAAGCCATTACCATTAATAAGGTTTGCGGATCATCCCTCAAGGCGGTGATGCTGGCAGCCCATGCAATCCAATGCGGGGATGCCGATGTGGTGGTGGCCGGTGGTATGGAAAATATGAGCATGGCTCCCTATTACATGGAAAAGGCCCGGTGGGGACACCGCATGGGGCCGGGAAAGATTGAAGACCATATGGTCCACGACGGGCTCTGGGATATTGTCAACGATTTCCACATGGGTATGTCCAATGAGCTTTGCTGTGAACGCTGGGAAGTGACCCGGGAAGACCAGGATAGGCTTGCGGCAACCTCCTATGAACGGGCCAATGCAGCCGTGGCTGCTGGCCGGTTCAAGGATGAGATTGTACCGGTATCTATACCCCAGAGAAAGGGAGAACCCTTAATTTTTGATACAGATGAATGCCCCCAGGATTCCAGCTATGAATTTTTAAGCAAGATGAAACCGGCCTTTAAAAAGGACGGGGTGGGCACAGCTGGAAATGCCTCCATCATTTCCGATGGTGCGGCAGCCCTTGTGGTCATGAGTGAGAAAAAGGCCAAGGAACTGGGTTGTACCATTCTGGCAGAAATAGGTGCCCAGGCTTCCTTTGGCATTGACATGAAATATGTTTTGATGGCTCCCATTTACGCCATCCCCAAGGTGTTAAAAAAACAGGGTATCAGTATTTCTGATGTGGATCTTTTTGAGATCAACGAAGCTTTTGCCGGCACTTCCGTCGGGATCAACAAGGTGTTGGACTTAAATATTGAAAAAGTGAATGTCAACGGCGGCAGCGTGGCCCTGGGACATCCCATCGGCGGTTCAGGTGCCCGGGTCTTAACCACCTTGATCCATGAAATGGGAAAGCAGGATGCAAAGACGGGGCTTGCCTCTCTTTGTCTGGGGGGTGGAGAGGCCGTAGCCCTGATTATTACTCGCTAATTTTTAGGTTGGAATCTGTTGATTTTATACTGTAGATCTATACTGTTGATTTAAAATTGACAAAGAAAAACGGATAATAAAAAACGGATATAAAAAATTATTAAAATAATATGCTGTTCCCCATGAAAATGGGGGACAGGAAAAAGGAGACAAAATGGGTGTTGAAAAATTTGGTGTGATCGGTTCTGGTCAAATGGGCAATGGGATTGCCCAGGTGGTTGCTGCCAGCGGGCTTAAGGTGTTGATGAGCGATATCAAACAAGATTTTTGTGATAAAGGCATGGCCAATATTGCCAAAAATCTGGACCGGATGATCTCCAAGGGTAAATTGGATGCGGATCAAAAAGAGGCCATTTTAAGCCGGATTGAGACCACCACGGATCTTAACGACATGGCCGGGGTTGATTTTGTTGTGGAAGCTGCAGTGGAACGAGAAGATCTGAAATTCAAGATTTTTGAGGACCTGGACAAAATTTGCCCCCCCCATGTGATTTTATCCACCAACACCTCGTCCATTCCCATCGGCAGAATTGCTGCCAGAACTTCCCGTCCTGACAAGGTGATCGGCATGCATTTCATGAATCCTGTACCGGTGATGAAATTGGTGGAAGTGATCAAGGGAATTGCCACCTCCAAGGAAACCTTTGATTTGACCTGGGAGTTGTGTGAAAAATTTAGCAAAACCCCGGCCGAAGCCAATGATTTCCCCGGATTTATTGCCAATAGAATCCTCATGCCCATGATCAATGAAGCCATCTTTTGCGTCTATCAGAGCGTGGGAAAAGTAGAGGATATCGATACGGTGATGAAACTTGGCATGAATCACCCCATGGGACCTCTGGCCCTGGCCGATCTCATCGGTCTGGACACCTGCCTTGCCATCATGGAAACCCTCTATGAAGGGTTTAAGGATTCCAAGTACAGACCCTGTCCGTTGCTGAGAAAATATGTTGAAGCTGGCTGGCTTGGCCGGAAAACCGGAAAAGGGTTCTATGATTACAAATAAAGTATAAGTTTTTATTTTATAGATCTCATTGAAAAGCTATGGCAGGCTGGCATTTATACCAGGTCTTCTGTAGCTTTTTGATTTTTTGACCATGAAGTTCAAGGAGAATCCCATGGAGCAGACAATGAAAAATCTGTCAGACGAAGGCGTTAACTGCTACACCCGGCTTATCCCTGCATCAGAGCTTGAAACAAGAATTGCCGGGCTTCAAAAAACACTTGCCTCCCTTGATATTGGTGGGGTGCTTATTGTCCAGAAAGCAGATCTCTTTTATTATACTGGCACCACCCAGCAGGGA
>CAXHYW010000385.1:0-4639 GCA_964021475.1 uncultured Desulfobacteraceae bacterium
TCATTTTTTTTTTTCAAGCAGAAGACGGCATACGAGTTTCTCCGGAGTGACTGGATGTCAGACGTGTGCTCTTCCGATCTACCACCAGAAGCTCCCTGGTTCTCAACTATGCCGCATACCCTGATGGGACGGTTCAGTTGTGAAAAAAAGAACGCGCTTTTTTTTTCTTTATTATAGTCGTTAAAATCATCTGGCAGAGAAATAAATATGTCGCTTGCACAAAACACTTCAAGTTCTGCCTCAAATTCATCGGATATTTGGTTTTTTTCAAGTCTGTCAAGGTATTCAAAAATTTGATCCTGCAGTTTTATCAGGAATCCGCCCAGGATTACTTTATATTTATTCGTCGCTTTTTTTCTAACGCCAGGGGCTAAGTTGTCAATATTTTTCAAGAAGATAATATCACCCTGCAAATCATTTAAATTCTCAAGCAGGGCGCCATGGCCTCCGGGTCTGAACAACAAGGAATCAGAGGATGTGCGAAAGGCCTTGTTTTCAAGGTTAACTGCAATGGTGCGTGTAGTATCTTTCTGGATTGAAAAGGAAATATCAAACTGGATTCCCTGTTTTTTGACAATACTGCCGGCGTTTTTGCAGTGTTCTTCAATTATCGTTCTATAATCATCAGGTATGGTAAAATGGATTCTGGCAACACCGTTTTCATCCCTGCAATATTCGGCAGCTTCTGTTAGATGCTCCTCAAAAGGGGTCTTTGAACATTTATAATAGCGGTGAAATTTTACCAACCCCTTTGGTAATTTCGCATAACCAAGTCCTTCTTTAGTCAGAACGGCTTTAAGAATCTCGCGGTATTCGCCTTGGGTCAGCAATCTTTCGATATCATGACCCTGGCCGGCTAAGTTTTTTTTTAAATCATTAAAAAAAGCAAACTTATGGATAGATGCTAAAAAAAATGCGACTTCGCTGTGATCAAAATATTTAAAATCAAGAGTTTTGTCATTAATTTTATCAAGGGTGTTATAAACTTTAATAAGCGATTTAAACATTCGGGTTGCAGCGCCCGATGCAGGCACGAACTTACTGATGCGGCCATCTGTTTTCGCTGTTTCAAAGGCCTCAAAAATAATGCTTTCTTCTCTTGTATTGATTATTTTTATTCCATTGCTGATTGTCGCAGGAGATATCAATTTGATAAAAGGAACTCCCTGGTTGAAAAGCAGCATCTGCTCAATGATTTTTCTCTCAGGGATATTGCTTTTTAATAATTGCTTAATATCATGTTCGATAAGTTTGATTTTTTTTTCACAAGCCATGGATGCCCCCTGCATTAACTTTTAGAACGAGTTGATCCGAGGTTTTTCAGCCAATCCTAAACAAAATATTAAGATATCTTAAAAGCCGTTTGATATTAAACGTAAAATCCGTAATACTGCCTATCAGAAATTCATCATTCACCTGGATTTCTGATCCGATTTTAACATTAATCAACAGATTTTTATCTGCCAGGGCATGGGAAAGCTCTAAATCTTCTCCAATATAAGTTCCTGGCATAACAATACTGCTTTTCACCACAGAATCTTTATCGATAACACAATTGCTTCCAATAACCGTGTTTGGACCTATTTGGCACCCTTTAATGAGGCGGCAATCTTCACCAATATAAACAGGCGGCAAAACTTTTACATCAGGTTGCAGTTCAACATTTCTTGACAGCCATATCCCGGGTTCAACCTGTCTGGCCAGGGAGTGCAGGCCATGAAATTTTTTTGTCATGGCTTTCTCTTGTGAAGACAATAGATCTTTCAGGGTTGCGACGCTTAAAATTTGTTTTATATATTCAGTTTTTACAGCCTGCCCTTGTCTTTGCAGGGACTCACAGATTGCGTTTTCATCAAAATTTTTCATCTGATTCAAAAATGATTTAGAAAGCCATGCCCAGCCGGACCATTGGCAGGATTCATCATTCTCAGGTTGGTTTGTATCCAGGGTACAAAATAATCTCGCATCAAATTGGTTTGTTTTGTAATCTTTATTTTTGAGGTCTAAACCAGGCAGCCTGTCTGCATTGGCAATCAGAACATCACATTGATCCCTCTTCAGGAACTGCAAGGGGGTGTAGGATTGTGCAGGATTTTTTACCAAGTGATATTTGATATTTACTCCCCATCTCTCTCCATTTCCAAGAAGCCCTTTGATTTTTTCAGGACGATGACAGACTACAACTTCAAAGTCAGATATTCCCTGGTCTGTCAGATATTCTACAACATGCTGGATAAAAGGCCTGTCCAGCAGCGGCATCATTACGGCCGGCATGCGATTTGAAAGATTATCAACATTCAAAAGTTCTTTTGTTGCGATAAGAAAAGCTTTCATCAGTATGCTCCCTTGGCGAACAATACGGCAGGAATGGTTAAAATTAGGATTTTAATATCAGTCCATACACTCTGACTTTCTATATACTTTACATCAAGCTTAAGTTGCTCGGGAAAAGGGATGTCTGCCCTGCCGCTGATCTGCCAGATACAGGTGATTCCGGGCAGTATATCAAGTCTGCGTCTGTCTTTAAGTGTATATTGATCAACTTCACGCTGTACATGAGGTCGCGGTCCTACCAGGGACATATCTCCTTTCAGAACATTTATAAGCTGGGGAAGTTCATCAATGCTCGCCTTCCTGATAATCCTGCCGATCCAGGTCACCCGGGGATCATTTTTAACTTTATACGATATGCTGTTTTCATGATGGCTCATGTGTACAATTGATTCTACCTGTTTTTCAGCATTCATTACCATGGATCTGAATTTAAATGCTGAAAATTCACGGCCCCACTTGCCAATACGTGTCTGATTAAAGAATACAGGGCCGCCATCGGTAATTTTGACCAGGATGGCAACCATGAAAAGTAAAGGCGACAAAATCAACAGCATGCAAAAGCTGACCATCAGATCCATGGCCCGTTTTATAAATTTTGTTCCGGTTACAATAATCAGCCAGGCATATTTTTTATGAAGAAAATGCCAGCGTCTAATCCCTGAACCCGTGTTGTAACGTTTATCAAGGGCTTCTATGAGTTCATAGCGTGAATTTTTATTATTATGGAAGGTTTTCATTAGTTTCACCTTTCAAAGGATTGAAGAGCCTCTTCCCTGGTGTTTAAAATTTCAATTACTCTGTGCATTCGAACCAATTCCAATAATGTAAGAACCGGTTTTGTGGCACCATAAAGCTTTAAGTCGCCCCCTTTTACACTCAGTTTTCTTAAAACTGACAGGATAGCTCCGCATCCTGAACTGTCCATGAACTCAACCTTGCCCAGATTTATAATAACTTTATTGTTTTTCTCCAGGGCATCTGTGATATCTTTTTTGAAATCATCAGTGATACTGGCATCAAAATTGGTTTCTTCCAATGTTACATTGAGTATATCCTGATTTTTTTCTGTGGTAAAAATCATCTTATTCACCTCCCATGGTAAATGTCAGAATTGTATGGTTTTCTCCATTTGTGTTCTGAATGTATTCAATTTTTTCAAATGCCTGACTTGCAATCCAAATCCCGAACCCGTTTTCCCGGGACCCATCAAATTGCGGCGGGGGGACAGTCTCAAAATTAAACGATATTCCATGATCAAATAGTTCAAAGATAATCTGGTTGGAATCAAGCCTGGCGGTTATCCGGATTGATTGGTCGGATTCCATCTTGTAAGCATGCCTGATAATATTGACAAGTATCTCATGGATACCTAACTCAATCATATCAACCCGTTTGTCATTCAGGCCGAACTCCTCTGTTTCGAAACAAAAATCCCTGATAGATTTCCTAACTTTTCCAAGTTCATCCAGGTTATTTTTAATTTCCAGTTTCATTATTTTTTGTGCCTTTTTTTCAAATTTCAAATTTCAATTTTTTCTAATAAAATTTTAATCCGAACAAAAATATCTTGTTAATATCCACTAATAGCCAGAACAATAACCAAAACAATAGCCAGAACCATGCCAATATTATTCTGGCTTGGAAAAAATGATAAACGGTTGACCGCGCTAAGCATTGGATTCTTGATTAAGCCATGGTTTCAGGGATTAAGATGCAAAACAACAAATTAAATTATGACTATGAGCTTCGTTGAGATAATTGAATCTTGAAAACTATCATTATGGGAATATAATCAAGAGTGCTATCATTTTGAAAGTTTCAGGTTGACAGTAAAAAAACAGACTATCGTTTTATTGATCAAAATATTTTTTTAATTTCCTATAGAGCGTTGCTTCGCCGATGCCAAGGATTGCTGCGGCTTCTTTCCGATTATTACTACTCATTGTAAGCGCGCTATTGATGGCTGCTTTTTCGTAGGATTCCATGGAAGCATCACCGGAATGCATTTGGACAGGGGGGACTGACGTTTCAGGCCTGTTTGTATAAATTGCGTCAGGCAGGTTGTCGGGCAGGATTAATTCACTTTTACCAAGTGAGATAGCTCTCCTGATAACATTTTCAAGTTCCCGAATGTTCCCGGGCCATTTATAAGTTAGAAGGTAATCAATTGTTTCTGTTGCAATATCTCTTACCGGCGAAGCTGCATGTTGAAACTGCTTGATAAAAGACCTTGCCAGCAGGATGATGTCGTCAGCGCGTTCCCGCAAAGGAGGGGGGCTAAGGTCAATCATATTAATCCGGTAAT
>CAXHYW010000386.1:0-4636 GCA_964021475.1 uncultured Desulfobacteraceae bacterium
TTATTTTTCCTGCCAGATCGGGTTTCTTTTTTCAAAAAAAGCATTGACCCCTTCCTTTGCGTCCTCGGTGGTGCAAAGCCTTGCAAAGGCTTCGTTCATATAATCAAACTGGGCTGCATAATTCATGTCTTCGGAAGCATAAAACGCGGTTTTGGCAATCTGGACGGCAATGGGGCTTTTCTGGGCCAATTCTTCAGCCCAGGCAAGGGCCTGGGATTCCAGCTCATCCTTGGGAACAATTTTATTGATCAGCCCCAGGGCCAGGGCTTCGGGTGCTTTGATCAGTTTTCCGTAGAGCAACAGCTCCAACGCCTTTTTACGGCCCACGCACCTGGCAACGGGAATGACAGGGCCCACACAATTTAGACCCACATTGATGGCGGTCAGTCCCATTTTGGAAGAATCTTCGGCAATAACAAGGTCGCAGGCGGCGATCAGGCCCATGCCGTTGGCAGCGGCAAATCCGTTCAATTGCCCAATAACAGGCGTTTTAAGGTTTGAAATTCGCACAAGGGGCCGTTCCATTTTGCCGATCCATTCCCGGTATTGAATGGCGGTTTTCCCGGCCAGCTCGTTTACATCAATGCCAGCACAAAAGGCACGGCCGGCTCCCTTTAGAAGAATGACCCGAACCTTTGGGTCGGCATCCAGTTCCTCCAATGCCTGGTATAGTTCGACCGCCATCTGGCTGTTAAAGGTGTTCAGACTTTCCGGACGGTTCAGGGTTAAAATTCCCACATGGTTGTCACTTATTTCAATAATTAGGGTTTCAAATTTCATTATGATACTCCTTTTATTTTATTGGGTTTGATCGTCAATTAATCGGCCATAGAGGGATCGGCGACCCATATCTCTGGGGAGAGATCATTTTCATGAAATAATTCTATACTGTGGTCATTGGTTTTCTGTCAAGGGACAAAAATAGTTAAAAAAACGCAAAAGGGTATAATTTATTTGGCAATTTGGTAATTTGACTTTGTTTATGGTTGACAATATATCCATCAATATCTTAAGTTGTGATTGTCATCATAGTTCAAAATTACCACTAATGACTAAAATGTGAGGAATTATGACCGAAGAAAAAAAGACAACTAAAAAAGAGGCCCCCGCTGTTATTGATCCGTCGTCGGATGAAATTGTTAAACTAATTCGTAAACGAGCCAACTATGCAGCCGGTGTAGGTATTTTAGGCCTGCCCTTCATTAATTTTTTTGGGGTTACCGCCATTCAGGTGGAAATGGTGAAAAGCCTGTGCGCCAAATACGATAAGACGTTTAATGAAACAGCGATTAAAAATATTATCTCCGGCCTGATATCAGGCGGCGGCGCAACATTGGCATCTCCGGTTGTGGAAACCGTGGCAATCGCCATCCCCGTTATTGGACTTCCCCTGGCAATCGCTACCAAACCAGTGTTGAACGGCCTCACCACCTATGCTCTTGGTCATGTCTTTGCAACTCACTTTGCAAACGGCGGCTCTCTTATCGGCGTTGCCATGGATGAGTTGGCAAAGAGTTTCTCCTCTGCCCTCCAGGAAGCACGGAAAAAAATGGCCGGTGTGATTGCAGGCAAGCAGCCTGAAGCTGCTTAATCCCTGGCGCTTTATCTGTTTCTATCCCACCGACTCAAACCCGCGACTCGGAATAATAGCGGGTTGGGATTGGATTGTTTACCACCAGGGGTGGTGATAAAACTGTCTAATATACTGTTTTTTTTAGAGGAATTTTAATGCCATCAAGCCCTATTTTTATTTTGATTCTTTTTATTGTTTTCTTTTTTTCTTTTTATGGTAAGAAAACCTTTTTGGGATTCTGGGGCAGTTTTTTCCTGTTGATGTTTTTCTCCGTCTTCCTCTTCCCTGTTATGGGCGGATTTAGTATTTTACCGGGAGCCGTTGTGATCCTCTTCCTAGGCAATATGAAACGATCTCAAAAATGAAACCTTTGGCCGGGACTTCATTCTTGGAACAATTTTCAGTATGCGTCCGCAGCAGGCCCCGGCAAATAGCTGTTCAGGACGATTCCAGGCAACTTAGCTATGAAGAACTGGATAAGACCTCTGCCCATATCGCAGCCCATCTTCGGTCTTTGGGTTTGGGAGAGCCAACAACCCCGGACCATTACAACATCAATTACCCAGAGCAGGCCCCTGTATCCCCCTGGATACTGGTACATACCCGGCGAACGGTGGATGTTGTTGTGGGAATTTTGTCCGTCCTTCGTGCGGGTGGTGCTTATATCTGCGTACCCTCTGGCGCTCCTGATGAATATATCCGCCAAATTATGGACACGGCCCATGTAACAGCTATTCTTACTGATGAGCCCACAGCTTTTGGCCATGGGAAAGTGCCTGTCATCCATCTGTCGGAAAAGCGGCTGATTTCAACTGTAGACCCGAGTCTGGTAAGGGCCTCAATGGAATTTCGGCCCCAGTCCCATTCCCTGGCAGTGGCGATTTTTACCTCGGGCTCAACCGGCCGGCCCAAAGGAGCGGTACTGGAGCATGGTGCCATTTGTGCCATGCTGTCATGGCAGCAGTCCTACATGGACATTGACCCTGGGGAACATACAGCAGCCTTTGCCCCGTTTGGCTTTATTGCCTCTCCCTGGGAGTTGTTCTTTCCCCTGGCTTTTGGCATGACCCTGCATATCCTGGGTGAATCCCTGCGCCGGGATCTCCTGGCTATGGATGCCTATTTCAGCCGTCATTTGATTCGCTATGTTTTTCTTTCCCCGGAAATGGCAGAACTTTTCAGCCATAACTGCCAGGGAGAAACCCTTAAATATATCCGTGTGGCTGGAGGGCCGCTGCGTTCCTGCGCAAAGACCCCCTATGAAATTTTATATTCCCTGGGCATGTCGGAAAACGGAGGATCTGTTACCTTTCTCTCCATTCAAAAGGCATATGAAGGTGATATTCCCCTTGGCCATGCATTTGGCCCCACCCGTATCTATCTGGTTGATGATCAGAATCAGGTGGTGACACCCGAAGAAATCGGAAAAATGGCCATAAGTTCTCCCTCCCTTGCCCGGGGCTATTTGGGAATGCCTGAAAAAAATGCCAAATTTTTTATCCCAAACCCCCATAGTAAGACCCAGACATCAATGACTGGAACCAAAGCCTTTGACACAAATCACAACAGAGACGAAAATATTTATGATCGTCTTTTTATCTCAGGGGATCTGGCCCGGGTGGATGAGACCGGAAACCTGTTTCATTGCGGACGAAAAGATTTTGTAGTCAAAATACGGGGCATGCGGGTGGATCCGGGTCACATAGAAGCAGTTATGGCCGGGTGCCAAGGGGTAAAAGAGTTTGTGGTAAAGGGGTTGGCTGACCCTGATGGCAACCATTACCTTCTGGCCTGGGCATCCGGCCACAGGCTGAATCTGGAAAAATTAAGAGGGCAATTGGCTGAAAAATTGCCTGAATATATGGTGCCCCGACAAATTCTGGTCATGGATGAACTGCCCCGGGGGGTACACGGGAAAATTGACAGGGATCAGCTTTCGGTAATCCCGTTAAATACCCCGGAAAAATCTTCTTCCAACCTCAACATTTCCAAAAAGTTAAATAAGCTCTGCCAAATCTTTGCCCAGATTCTGAACCAGGTTAGGATCGGGCCCGGGGATAATTTTTTTGCCTTTGGAGGGGATTCTTTAAAACTGGTAAGGTTGCAGCTCAGACTGCGGACGGAGTGGTCTGTTGATCTGACTTACGGACAGCTTTTCCGAACCCCCTTTCCCGCCGGAGTTCTGGAAATGATGGAAACCGCAGGGCAAGGCGATGTATCCCGTATCCCCATGGCCCCCCCCCAATCCAGGTATCCTTTGACCATGCCCATGCGTCAGATGTATCTGCTCTGGCGCCTGGGAACCGACCAAAGGCGTTATGAGGTGGATACCTGTATCATGATGGAAGGGGATATCAAGGGCGAGCGTCTGGAAAAGGCATTGGCATCGATGGTGGAAGCGTACGCCATTATGCGGTCCAGATTTTTGGAGGAAAACGGGGAACCGGTCTGGACAATAGATAACTCAGTACCAGTCACCCTTGGGCATTTCCAGGCAGATGATCCGGGACAGGCCCGGCAGCTTTGGGAAAAGCTCAACCTTGAACGCCCCCCTTTTGACCTTACCCGGTCTCCCCTGTTTTTTGCAGTCCGGATAGATATTGGCCCCAACCGCTGTTTTCTGGGGCTTGCCACCCACCATATTTTGGTGGATGCCGCTTCCATAAGATTTCTCATGGATGGCTGGTGGCATTTTTATACCGGTATACAAACCCATGACCCGGAGCTTGGGCATCCGGCAAAAATGACGGATTTTGCCCTGTGGGACCAGGACAGGCAGAACAGTCCCAACGCCAACAGATCGGAATCCTTTTGGCAAAAAACCTTTGAAACCCAGGTTTCACCCCTGGATCTCACCGGAGCAGGCCCCAGGCCAGCCCGATTGGACAGGGGCAGAGAAACCGTATATGCGGCTCTGGAAAAACAGGACCAGCCAGCCCTTGTTGCCCTGGCTGAAAAAAAGAACGCTTCCGAATTCCAGATTCTCATGGCGGTATGGGCGGCTTTTTTGTCCCGGCAGGCTGTTTTTAGCAAGGGATTTGACGAGGTGGTGATGGGAGTGCC
>CAXHYW010000387.1:0-4627 GCA_964021475.1 uncultured Desulfobacteraceae bacterium
TTATCAATAACTTTGAGAAACACTTCATCTATATTTTCAATTATTTCTATTGATGTTTTTCTCCCGGCGCCTTTCATTGGGATTCTTTTTTTAAATCCGGGTTCGGATTCTCTAAATCCTGTATACCTCATTTATCTTGCCCTTGTACACCGTGAGAGTCGATTGCGCCTATCCGATTGGTATGATAAAGATATTCAAATATAGCATATGTCTCAGCTATTTTTTTTGGGGTTTACATTTTGTCAGTGATGTCCGGTTAGGTTTTTGCATCACTTGATTTCCTTTGTTCTTTGGAATCATTGTCATCGGTACACCCAGAATCATCTTGCCCGTTAAATAGTTCATTCAGGATTTTTATTCGTAATTGCCGAACCCTTTTGATGGAGACCTTTTCATTGAATTCTTCATGGCAATATATTGCCATCAGCAAGTATGTGATAAGGCCTCCAAAAATTTGAACCATGAGACCGTATTCGCTTCTGGCAATCAAATAATAGTTTTCAAAACCTATGAGGATAACTTTACCGGAGAACGGGGGGCGATTTAGCGCAAGATTTACGCCAGTCATGCCATTTGCAAAAAATGCAAATAACACGCCTGTCATAAATCCTTGCAAGTTGCGCCCCCCCCCCTTTATCTCCTACGCTGCGGGCTTCGATAACCTGTGGAAACACGCCGGGGACAGCAGCAATTTCTTTGAAAATATCATGATTTTCCTCATAGGACATCTCATATCCCATTCTGATGGCTATTTCACAGAGGATTTCCCAATCCTGTTTTGCGTGGTTCAGATCCGGATCCGAGACCATGGGGTTTTCACCAATGATAAACAGGGATTTTAGCTCACCTTCATGGGCCTTATTAAAAACTTCAGCCAGAAGCCCAACTGAATATCAGATTCATTTGGCATTGACAAAAAATTTTAAAAACCTGTAATGCGCTGATATTGTAGCATGATCCTATATTGGCAAACCACAGGTGTGAGACAAAGAAAATCGAACTGTTAAAAGAAAGAATTGATCAAATATTCTCCTTGACTTAGTTAACCTGCGTGTTAACATATAGGAAATATGAAAGAAATTAATTTTTACAGGGCAGAATCTGGAAAAAGCCCGGTTGAAGAGTTCCTTGATAATTTAACCGCAAAACAGGCTAAAAAAGTTGCCTGGGTTTTGAATTTGGTCGAAGAGCATATTAATGTTCCTTCCAAGTATTTTAAAAAAATGGTTAACACAGACAATCTTTGGGAAGTCAGGGTTAATTTTGGATCAAATATATTTCGAATCCTCTGCTTTTTTGATGGTTCTGAAATTATTATTTTAACTCATGCTTTTCAGAAGAAGACTCAAAAAACTCCAAGACAGGCAATTATAATTGCTGAGAAACGCATGAAGGACTATTTTAAGAGGAAAAAGTTATGAGTGATCTCCAAAAATATATAAAAAAAAGAAAAAAGAAGGATTCGGAATTTGCAAAAGATTTTGATTCTGGATATGAACATTTTAAAATCGGAGTAATGCTGAAGCAGGCAAGAGAAGAGTCTGGTCTCACACAAGAAGAATTAGCCTCTCGATTAAACACAAAAAAATCTGCGATTTCACGGATTGAGAATCATGCCGAAGATATTAAATTATCAACCTTGGAAAAATTTGCAAATGCGCTTGGGAAAAGGTTAAGACTGGAAGTTGCGTGATTTATAAATAGAACAAGGATTTCAGACATCCAATTGTAACCAACCTCGTTGATAAAATCCTAATAATTTGATCTTATGTATCACTCTTCTTGAAATATAATTCCAAAGGTGGTTTTTGAATTCTCTATCAACCACAATATCTCAACAAAAAAATGAACCGGGTTTCACCGGTTATTTTGGCGTTAAAAAACATATCTCCTTTGAAATCCCAGTTGAGAGGAGGATTTCACCGTGTCAGAAAATTCATGCTGATACTACAGACGTCCAGTGAACTGACGCCCAAATTCTATAGCTACACCGGAGCTGGCCTGCAGGGCATCCCTGCTGCTTTCCCGGCCATCCATACTGAAGGTGTCCACGGTGGCAAAACCCTCCTCATCAATATCCAGGCTGCCGGCAGAAAAAGCCACACCGAATTGAAAACAGCCGTTAACCTGTTGATCCATGCCTAGCATAAAGCCTTCCTTTTTTGCAGAAAATTCCCGCCTCTCGGCCATATCCCCCGCCTGCCGATAACCTTTTATTGACAAAGACCAGTGTGGGGTTTGACTGGAAGAACACCCGGATAAACCTCCTTGATACCCCGGACCATGTTGATTTTTCCGCAGAGGTGGACCGGGCCGTGTCTGTCCTGGATGGTGTGGTCCTCCTGGTTTCCGCCGTGGAAGGTGTCCAGGCCCATACGTTGAATATATGGGAAAGCATCCGGGAGTTGGGTCTGCCGGTATTGATTTTTATCAACAAGATGGACCGGGCCGGAGCCTGCGGAGATCGGGTGTTTTCTGATCTCCAAGATGAGTTGAAGATCAGGGGGTTTTGTTTGAATCTTCCGGCAGAGGACGGCAGCCTTGTCCCCTGGCCTTTGTGTGACTTTTCCCAGAATTTAATGGACCAAAGCTTTGCAAACCTGGCTGACCTGGACGAGGATGTCCTGGAAAGTTATCTGGAGGAAAACCTTTCAAGTTTTTCCGGCCTGGATGAAAAAATCGCAGATAAGATTTGATCACAAGCGCTTGTTCCCGTCCACTTCGGCATTGCCAAGCAGGGCATGGGCATTGCTGATCTGGCAGACTCTTTGGCCAAGATTCCCTGCCATAATCCATTGCTCCAACCCACCCAGCCCCTCCCAGGCCAACACGCCCAGTCAGATCAACACGGCCAGTTAGACAAATACGTCCAGTCAGATCAACACGCCCCGACCCAGCAGGATCCCGGCCCCGGTGCACAGGTCTTTAAGGTGGAACACCATGAAAAATTTGGCAGACTGGCCCATATACGAGTGTATTCAGGAGTGGTGGAATCCAAGACCAGCCTGTACTGCCAGCGGCTGAATAAGGAGATAAAAGTCAATCAGCTGTTGCAGAACCGGACAGGCAGGCTTGAAGTGATAAAGGCATTGCCTTGCAACGACCTGAACAACATGAAGGCCCTCATGGAGGTCCCCTTGTTTGAACAAGAGAAATAAAGCCCGAGGACAGGATAAGATGATTGCCAAACAGGCACGGATAATATACTTGACCAGTATAATTCACGTATCGTCTGTCATGTTTTTCATTATCGGCGGTGGCAGCCTTAAAAATGCCAAGGGGAGATAAAGTGCAATGGATTCAGATTTTGTAAAGCAAAAAACTGTACAATTGGGGGCAGATATCTGCAATATCGCTCCGGTCAGCCGGTTCAAGGATGCACCGGAAGGATTTCATCCCAACGATATTTTTCCGGATTGCAAATCTGTTGTGGTCTTTTTGTCCCATTTCCCTTTAAGCTCCCTTGGGTGTAAATCCCTGGCACCCTATACGTTTATCCGGAATATGATGGTCAAGAAAATTGAAGACATCACATTTAAACTCTGTGATGCAATGGAGCAGGCAGGGGCTTCCACTAATCCGATTCCCTGTGACGAACCCTATGAATTCTGGGATGATGAAAAAAAGCACGGCAGGGGCATTCTCTCGCTGAAGCATGCGGGTGTTCTGGCTGGTCTTGGAACCATGGGCAAAAACACCCTTTTGATCAACAAGAAATTCGGAAACATGATTTGGATCGGTGCAGTGCTCACCGCGGAAGATCTTAAACCCGATCCTCTGGCCGATTACCAGGGATGCCTTGAAGACTGCACACTTTGCCTTGATGCCTGTCCGTGTGAGGCCTTGGACGGTACAACCATTGTCCAGAAATCCTGCAGGGAAACATCTTTTTCCTGGTCACCGGGCGGGGGGATGATCTATGAATGTAATGACTGTCGCATTATTTGTCCCCATTACACCGGACTTTGAAATCAAAGGTGGTTCACTCAGACAAGCTTGTGAGCTAAACATTATAAATTATGGCAAGACTGAAACAACAATACAAAGGAAACGGTTTCTATGGAATTGGTATCCTGAACAATGCCAATGAATTTAACATCGGCACCTTGTGGCGTTCTGCCTATATTTTGGGTGCATCTTTTATTTTTACGGTAACAAAGAAATATAAACCTCAAAGCAGTGATGTAACCAAAGCATGGACAAAGATTCCTTTGTATCATTATGCGACGATCGATGAATTAAAACGCAATTTGCCCTATTCAACTAAATTGATCGGTGTTGAAATGGTAAAGCAGTCTATCCCCTTAATTCAATTCCAACATCCAATAAGGGGGGTCTATCTGCTTGGAAATGAACGATTTGGTTTATCTGATAATATTCTGAATGAGTGTGAGTCAGTAGTAAGTCTGCCGGGAGTCTTCAGCTTAAATGTCGCTGTGGCAGGTAGCATATTAATGTATGACAGGATTTCGAAAATTAAAAATTAAACGGAGCAGATCAATGGGATATTATCGAGTCATGTGTTGGCATAAATTCAGGGAACGTTTTACATCATTTTCAAAGTTATGTGCGAAAATATTAAAACGGACTTCTGTGAAATAACTTTACACTTAAGGAGATATAAACG
>CAXHYW010000388.1:0-4626 GCA_964021475.1 uncultured Desulfobacteraceae bacterium
CGAGATTCTCCGGAGTGACTGGAGTTCAGACGTGTGCTCTTCCGATCTCCCTGGGCTTGAAACCCGCATATTTTTTTAAGTTTCTTTTTTTAGGAGGAACAAGCATGTTTTTCTGGGCCATGGCCGTTAAAACTGCCCTGAAACGATGGGGAATTTGCCCGGGGATAAGATCTGAGCAGAATTTTCCATGGTTTTCCGGAAGGGCCAGCCATTGGGCCACACGGGTTTTCCAGACAGAAGCAAAGGAAGTTTGCCCATGGGGAAATTCCATGGCTTTCATCAATGACTGGTAAACGCCCTTAAAGTTGTGGAAGGGCACCTGGCGCGGATCAAGGTTTATATAACTTACCACAAAGTTCTGATCCAGGGCCCGCTGTTTAATATAGTTAAGGCTGTGGGATTTCCCCTGTCCATAGGCACCGCAAACACAGAGATGGGCGGGGTTGTTTTCGTCAAGGGCCTTGACTCCCTTGTCAAAAGCTGTTGTCAGTTTTGCTTCACCCGTTGTCAGTAACCCCACGCCCAGGGAATCAAAAAGCCCTTCACGCAACCTTTCTATTGCTCTGCGAAGTTCAAAATTGTCTGCGGTATTCAGCAGGTCTTGAAAATTTAAATCATCCGTTTTCATCCGTTTTCATCCGTTTTCATCCAGTTTCATGCATTATCCTGTTAATCATCCCAAGAAGGCTCCAATTGTTTCATTTTTTCAGCCTCCATTTCCCGTTTGGTTGCCACCATCTCCCGGTCCATGTCTATCCCCTTGGGGGAATGTCCTTGTTCCGCCAGGTCCAGGATGTGAATCAATTGTTTGATAAAAAAGCGAACCTCGCTGATTACCCCCATTCTCTTCTGGCTGGAGCAGATCTCTTCCATCACGGCATCGTCAATCATTGCCGTTGGCTCCCAGCGGTAGGAGATGCCGTGGAGGGTTCGTAAACCTTGGCCCAGGGTAACCAGTTCCTCTGTTTTGAGTGGGGTTTGATGAATATCTACCAATACACCTCGATAATTAAGTTTTTTGGACTCCCCAATGGACCGTATGCGGCTCCACAGTGCATCATAGGATTTGAACCCCTTTTCCGATGTCAATACATCGGGAATAATGGAGAAAAAGATATGAAGGTATTGGGAGGATTCGCTGTTATCAATGAGTAACCGCACATTTTCATAGGCGGCATTGCGAATGGACAAACTTTGGGCGACCACGGTTTCCATCTCATCCATGAGCAGGATCAGTCCCTTATGGCCCATGTGGCGCAGAAACAAAATCAACGAATTCATGAACTGCTTACTGTTGGTTTTGTTAAGGAAGTCATAAATTTGAAAGGGCTTGAGTTCCCGTTTGGTAACTTTACCTCCTTCAAACCAGTGGAAAAGCACCTCTCGATCCGTACCCCTTTTTTCTTCATCCTCCGTGTCCATGGGGGCAAACTGGTTATCTACAAGGGCTATCAGGGCATTGGCAAAATTAATGTCCATGCCCGGGATGTTCCTCAGGGTATCTGCCAACACCCGCCTGTTTTTCAGGGCCTCATTGTTCTGTTCTTTATTTTTTTGACCTTCAATGGGGGTCAGGTTCAGTTTTGCAAGCCATGCCATCAGCATATTTCGAATGCCAGTTCCCTGAAAATCGCCCTGGAGCTGATTGACAATGTTCTGGTAAACGGTTTCAAATTTATGGATGGGAACTTCCCGGGTGAGGACCACAAAAGAGACCGCAAACCCCTTTTCCATGGCCAAATGTCTGATCACTGACATGAAATGGGTTTTACCATCACCATAATCGCCATTGATAAACCGGACCTTGGAGCCGCCCTGTCCAATATAATGTTCCAGGTCATCCTCAATAAAGGTAAGCCAGTTTTGCCGCCCCACTGTAAAAAAGGGGACATGGTCAATGGGCACACTGCCCTTGCGAAGTTCTTCAATAATGGCCCGGGCCTGAAAGGGCTCTAACTGGCTGAGTTTTTCCTTAGATATCATTGGCTTATCCTTGTTGTTTATGGAAGGCAATGGCGGTAATCTGCCTGAGTTCTCCCTGGCTGTCCAGCAGCCACAGGGATTTATTGCGGCCAGGGGTTAATTGAAGTTCATACCCCTGGGAGGTTCCGCCAATTTCTGCCTGGAAATACCGCCAGATATCAACGGAAAACTGATCCAGGCCATACCCCTTGAATTTGCCCTTGTCCATATTTTGAAAAAAGGGTTTGCTCTGCAAAGAGATCACATAGGCCAGATAAAACTTTTGTATGGGAATAGAGGTGTTAACGGTTTGTGTTTCAATCAATTCCAGATACACCTGACAAAGGGAGTCAATAAAGTTTTGGGGATCATAGGGACGGTCGTAGAGCTGGTATTTCACCTTTGAAACAGCGGTTAAAATACGTCGGGGATCAATGGATTTGAGTACTTTTTTATTGATTCGGGTGCACCGGGCGCTAAAATCAATTTCGCCGTCAATCCCCTTGAGAACGGTAAACTTTGGGAAATCAATTTTAATCTCAAGCTCAGCTTCTCCACAAAGCCTTGTTAAATCCTCCACAAGGTCAATTCTGTACTGCTCCACTTTTTCATTTGCATAGGCACCCAGGGTGTCAAAAATCGGGGCACAATTTTTAAGGGTTTCATCTATCTTGATCTCCTGGGCCATTTTAGTTTTAAGTAATTCATCCAGTTGGAGAAAATCATCCCTGCCCGCACATCGGATGCATTGGGTTATTAAATCAGCTCTTTTCTGTTTCTGATTCAGGTCCCTCTGGTAGGGCTGAACAATCTGCTTTAACTCCCCTTGAGCGGTTTCAAGAAAAATTGTATTTTCTGACATATATTACCCCTTATATTTCCGATTTTATTTTAGACTAGCAGTCGCCAATTATTTTGCAGAAATTCATTTTTTTGTCAAGAATGGTTTTTAATATCAGTTCAAATTTGCCGGTTTTAAATTTTTTTTGGAAACCAGCAAAATAATTTTTCAAAACTTGATTTTTTTGTAACGACTTCCAGGAAATATATTCCCAAAATAAACCATAAATAACAATTTCCTACTCAAAAAAGATTAAATTACACTTCTCGCCCTGCCGGAAGCACCCTTTTTTATTAAAAAGTCCCGACCAAAAGATGAAATCTTTGCAGCGCATTATAAAATATTTCATATTACTGGTTGCTATTGGTCTGTTCTGGTTCGTTTGAGCAGAATAATTATCTTTATATAACTATTGTTGACAACGATTGGTTTTGTGGTTTATAAAACTCGACGCCAAGGGCAGGGGAAAATATGGGTGTTTTTAATCTGAAGATACACTGCTAATCGTTAAGGAGATTTAAGATGAATAGAAGGACACTTTTTGCGGCATCTTTTTTTTGCCTGGGTTTTTTTTACATGACAAGTTCTACCTCGGCCCAGGAGAAAACAGACAATATCTATACTTTGGGTGAAGTCGTTGTAGAAGACACCTCGGGGGTGCAGGATATTGCCATCAGCAATACCGTTACGGCTGAAGAAATCAAAAGCATGGGTGCCACCAACGCAGCCCAAGCCCTTAGATATGTGCCTGGCGTCAATGTGGTACGTACTGCTAAAGGAGAGCTGAATGTTAATATTCAAGGCTTTCAGCAAAAGGACATATTGGTGCTCATTGATGGTGTGCCCTATTATGAAACCCAAAACGGTCCATTGGACCTTCAGCAGATCCCCGCCTCCATTATCGGAAAAATTGAGGTGACCAAGGGAGCGTCTTCTGTTCTCTACGGCCCCAATGCCCTGGGGGGGGTCATCAACATCATTACCCGAAAAGGTGTCAAAGGCATCGCAGGTTCGGTGAGCGTTGAAGCGGGGCGAGGCGACAATTACCGGGGGGTGGCCACCCTTAATTATGGTGCTGAAAACGGTTTTTCAATATTGGGAACCGTTGACTACCATAACCGCGAAACCCTCTATTTTTCCGATGATTATAAGCCCAAAGAAACCAGGATCAGGTATAAAGGGCCTTCGGATGGACGCCCCAACCCCAGAGTCGTTGATGAAGGTGACAAAAAAGACAACTCTGATTTAGAGTCCCTAAATCTTTGGACCCGCCTGGGGTATGCGCCCACAGAAAAGTTTGAGGTATATGCCTCTTTGTATCATTTTGACATGGAACGCGGCAGGCCCTTGAGCGACGTACACAATAAAGTGTTTAACTTTGACGGCGGTTTTTCAAGCTTTGGCCGATACGATGAATATAAGGATATGGGAGTTGATTTTGGCGGTAGAGTTGCACTGAACGATTGGTGGGCGCTCCGGGCCATGGCTTTTTATCATAGCCATGAAGATGATTACACCTCATATGTCAGTGAGGATTTTGAGGAAAAAATAGCAACGAGCACCTGGGATGATGATTCCTACGGTCTTTCTCTTTTTTCCGATACAGATCTGGACCGAATAGGTGAACTGTCCACTTCCATCCAGTATCGTGAAGATAAGCATAAACAAAAAGATGCGGTTGATTCTCCCTGGGAGGATTCCAAATCAAAGACGATGACCTTTGCTGCTGAAGATACATTGACTTTCGGCCAGTTTACAACGGTTCTGGGGTTGGCCTATCATCATTTTGATGCTGAGAAAATCGCTGATTTGGATGGGTATAC
>CAXHYW010000389.1:0-4625 GCA_964021475.1 uncultured Desulfobacteraceae bacterium
AATAGACTTATGTTGCGAGCGGACCTAACCGATTGAAATTTAAACATATTTTAATTTCAATCTTTGTAAGTGAGTATCCCTTTTAAATTCAATAGCTTAAAGATGATTTTTAAATTTTTCAAAACTACTGACAACATAATCTTTTGCTTTACTACGTAGGTCACCGTGTCTGGCAAAATATGTTTTATTCGTTTACAAACTGTCAAGCCAGGCAAGGATTTCCACACTATTTAACCAATCTACTAACTCATCAATTTTACTATCATGGTTTACTTTCGACTGTGTGTATTCAATGAACTTTTTTTGGATATCACGTTTTCTGGACAGATCAATGTGCAAATAAGCCATGGTGGACTCTATACTTTTATGCCCAAGGCGATTTTTTATATCAGACACAGGATCGCCTGAAATCCGCATATTAACAGCACAGGAGTGTCGAAAACAATGCGCCGGGCTCAGGCCTTTGAGACGTTTTGGTGGGAGCGTTTTAGCCAAATATTTTCGGCAAATTTTATTAATGCCATGACGTGTCAATGCTCGTTTCCGTTGGTTGATGAACAAGCGATGACCATACAACGGGATTGGATCTACCCGGTGATTTATAATGTAGTCTGAGATTAGAGATGCTGTTCTGGGCCATAGATTAATTAACCGGTACCGGTTCCCTTTGCCCAGAACGGCGATGGTTTCGTTTTCAGGATCAAAATAATCAAATTGCAGCGTTGCAATTTCACTGGCCCGGGCACCAGAGTCATAAAGAAGATGTAGGATGGTAAAATCCCTCATCCCTTCTTTTTTCTTAAGATCCACGGCATTAAAAACCTCCATGACTTCTTTTGGATACAAAAAACCCATCAGCTTTTTTTGAGCCCTTTTCTGCGGGATATTCAAAATTATTTCTGCAATGTGTTTTTTGTCCGGATACATGAACCGGATCATCTTTGCAAATGATTTAATTACGGCCAGACGGTTGTTGCGGGTTTGAACCGTATTTTTTCTATGGGACTCCAGATGATGTAGAAAGGACAGCACTGCATCTGCTGATAAATGTTCTATTTTTAAAGACTTGATTTTAATTGAGTGATGATCGGCTAAAAAATGCAAAAACAAAGAGAAGGTTTGCCGGTAGGTTTTAATGCTTTGTATACTGGTTCCTTTTATCCGGGGTAAGTATTCATTGAAATACTGATATAAGCAGCTTGATAATCTCATATGGCCTCATGCATCGACATTGAAAAATCAAACATCTGGCGGCGATGTTCTGCATCAAGTACTTTCAGGTATTTGGTTGTATATTTGTACTCGCTGTGTCCCATATAGCCTGCCAGCACCGGCAAAGCGTTTTGGGGGGATTTACCCTGCAGCTTTATTCGTTTTAGTGTATTCACCGCAAATGAGTGGCGTAAGGAATGATGTGTGGGGGCACAAAAATTTGTAGAACCAATTACCTTTCTGGGTTGATCAAAATGAATATGCTTGATGGCCCGTTTAAATCTCCGATTCAAAAACATCCATGAACAACCTGTTTGATCTTTTTTTACCAGTAGTAAAGGATTGTCATCTACATCAAGAAACAACCGGCGAACGTTTAACAGGTTGTTTATTTCACAGGCCACGGCTTCCGGTATGGGGATCAGCCGGTCTTTTTTAAACTTTGTTTTTTCAATATAGATTGTCCTTTCTTCGGGTCTATAATTGATTTTTAACAAATTACGAGTCTCTGAGATTCTAAGCCCGCATCGTGCCATTAGTAAAAAGGCGATATAAGCACTAAAATCTGCAAAATAGAGTGCTTCCGTTGTGCGTATCAGCTTGATTAAGGTATTAAGCAAAAGATCTGTTTCTTCTGGAGAGAATATAAAAGGAACAATCTGGTTTTCTGGTAATTCAGCAATTTCTATCAATGGATTTTCAAAGATCAAACCCTTTCGTATCAGAAAGTTAAAAAACATCTTGATCATTCGAAAGCTCATATTTATGGATCTTTTTTCATGATTAAGATCAGCCCTGAATCTGATAAAAAACAAGGGATCAAATGATGCCCAGGTCGCATTCTTTTCAATCACATGCCGATCAAGCAATCGAAGGCTGTAAACCATCATTCTATCGGAATACCCCAACTGAAGACGATATTCGATAAAGTCTTCCATCTGTCCGCCCAAAAAGCTATTAAACCGTTTCATCAAGGATAACCTCCCGCATCAAATTAATATGGATGCTCAGATACTTGCGGCTTGAGTCGATGCTTTTATGGCCCATCATCTCTTTGATTTCATAAATAGATGCACCGGATTCCAGAAGATTCTGGGCATATGAATGACGCAGCCAATACGTGCTCGAACTAAGATTGTTTTTCTGCATGCATTTCCGGATAGAGGTGGGGATATTATTTTCTCCCACTGGTTTATGAGGTGGTGTTTGCTGTAAAAATAGAGTCCGGTGTTCACTTTTTGGCCTCCCGCCCACGATATAAGCTATGATTGCTTTGATGGTGTCGTCCGGAAGCGGAAGCTGTGCCGGGCTATAATTTTTCCTGGATCGAATGAAAATTTCTTTTTGCCTGAACGAGATATCATCCAGGGTGATCAATCTAATTTCTCTCGGACGCAGTCCCAGATAGTATGCCAGGTGCATTGCAGCATAAGTGCGGAGATCTTTTGCAACAGAAAGATCAAGGTCGTCAAACAATTTTTGGACTTCACTGGGACGTAAAAACTTCGGTGGTTTTGATCGTGCAAACTCCGGAGGGCTTACAACCAAAGGAGCAAGGTCCTTTTTAATATATCCTTCCAGATAAAGATATTTTAAAAATTTACGAAGGTGTGATCTATATATCCTACTTGTTCCTGGAGCATAATTTTTATTATAAAGCGCCAAAAAGTGATCAACCTGTTCGATTGATATTTTACAAAAAAGAATATTTGATTTCTGAAGGTAGGCATCAAGGCAGGATAGTATATTCCTCATCTCTTGAACTGTCTGCTCTCTGCGAACTTGAGTTTTATAATAATCCAGGTATCGCTCAAACTCTTCTGGTATCTTATTTTTAATTTCTGTCATGGTTTCTTCCAAAGGATTGTACGACAAGATGATGAACAGTTGCCGGATCATGCAATTCCATATCTTTTTGATTTTGAAGTGGCGCCGGTGAGGGGAAAACAGTTTTTTCAGGAAGAGATAATACTTGAAAAAGACTGCCGTCAAATGCAATCAGATCCTTATCAATCAAGGCATTTCTGGCAAGGATGTATTCATCAACACAAATTCTGAGCAAGGTGCAGATTTTATCATAGCTGTAATAAGATAATCCATGACGGTCAGAAACGATAATCAGAAACAGATACAACAAAAGTTGGTGGTGATCAAGGCTTGCCCAAAAGCCTTCCCGTAGAAAACGGTGCTCGATAAAAGCAAAACTGTTTGTAATTTTTCTGATGCGGCAAGGTATGATTGGATTTTTTTCAATAGACGTACGAAAACCGCACTTAGGCCTTGAATCCAAGTTTTTAATTCCATTACGTTTGATCTTCATGGCACTGCCTCCTTGAAATTATCGATAAAGGCAATTTACACTGTTTTTTGGGGAGGATCAGTCCCTGTTTTGTGTTGGAAATGGCTTTTTTTTGATTTATGTGCTTTCGAGCGGGGACCAAATCCTAAAGGAGGCGGTAAAATGCCCAAATATGGACTGGCAAGCATCCGAAGGTGAGGTAAAACGAATTCAATACCAAGAACAGATCGGAAAGATGAAAAATTTGGTTTACAACTATCCGGCAGTGATGGAAGAAGTTCAATCAATAAAATCAAGGTTAAGTGTATAGGAAACAGTCGCCGCCTCATCCACCGCAGGACGCTTGGAAGGCTTATGTCCAACCGAATGTTATCCGCTGCGGCCTCTTGGCTTGAAGCACTTTCGATTTGATTAATAACCGTTTCCACTTCAATCAATGTTCCGGGTAGTCGTGAGGACAGACAATCCGGCAGCTTACTGAAAGTTGTACATCCATCTGGACAGTACCAACGGGCTATTTTTACCCCTTCGGGAAATTTTCTGCTATAAGTCCCGTGTCTGGCAATTTTACAACCACCTTCTGGATGCAATGGACACTGATCCAGCTCAACGTCTCTCCATGCTTCATGTTGTATGTATTGTTCAACTGGAAGATTCGTGGCAAATCGAAGCTGCATAATCTTTTCCTTGCAGTAAGATTCAAAATATGAAATATTTTCCTCATGGGAAAAATCGGTCGCAATATACCGTGCCCTTGTGGCAGTGGTAAAAAATATAAAAAGTGCTGTTTGTTGTCACAGAACGGGGCAATTAAATCCAAGCCTCAACCCACTAAATTCATACCAGTTTACACTGAATTGGATCAGCTTTCAAATAGTGTTATGGATCTTATAAAGGAAGACAACTTGGATGAGGCAGAATCCGTATCCAAAAGACTATTGAGTGAATATCCTGACCAGATCGATGGTTTTGAGCGTTTAGGCCAGGTCTACGAGGCCCGAGGGGAAAAACAGATAGCATCTGACTATTACCAAAAAGCTGCTGATTTTGCCAAAACAATGCCAGGTTTTGAGCAAGAAAGCGTTGAATACTACCTGTCAAAAGCAAAGAAGAT
>CAXHYW010000390.1:0-4620 GCA_964021475.1 uncultured Desulfobacteraceae bacterium
CAAGTTATCGGTGGGTTATTCTTTTTCAAAGATCAGCCAGCAACTGTTCTGGCCATATATTGTTGTGGCGCGCGTTAGCTTCTTGTGCGGCGACAGGACATCGATCTTAATAGGCCAATTCACGCCATCTTGGGAGAATTGAAACGTCATGCCCTTAAACGATACCTGGGGGCCTTGTGTGGCATAGATTCCGCCTGCCCCGATCATGCATCCGATTGTCAAAATAACCAGTGTGTAGAGAATAAACCAGGATTTCTTCATGCAATATTTCCTTTTCATGTGGCGTTCTTGGCCTTCATGGCCCGAATGGAATACGTAATTTTGATGTTTACTAGTTCCTTCATCCCAAAGCAGATGTATTATTAGTACAAGAATCTTCTTTTTGTCAAGCAAAGTAAGGAAATTCCAGCAGCTCTTGGTGGGTGAGTATGAACATACCTGAAAAGGGCATTCTGGAAAAAATTGAATATATTTTTCGTAAACATAGCAATTGTATACGGTTTTCATAACCTGTTTTTTTTGTTTTCAATGGCAGTCCTCTTTGTTCATCACAGGCACTCGCACGAAAAACTCACCATATGATCGGTGCATGTTTTATAAGTTTATCAATGTATAATCTTTATTATTGCAATTTTGGGTAGGGTAAGGATATTCTCCAAATTAGTTGATTCTCATACACCTGGGATAAAAATTTGCTGCATACCAGATATGGTGGTGGGATTTTGTTGATAAGAAGAGAATCCTACACGTTATAGTGCGCACTATGATTACAGGTCAAAAATTACTCATTGGAAATCTTAAAGATACAGTTTGAACTGTTGAATATTGTGGAAGTTAACCTATACCAACAAAATTATTTTTATAAAGTAGAGTATCGTCCAGATTAGTGCGTAAATGCACGCTAAGAATTTTTCACAGTTGAGTTAAATTTTGATTCAACAAATATTTTCCATACAGTATCAAGTTATCCCAAGTAATGGGATGATAAGTTCCATCAGGTTTAGAGTCATGTTTTTATTGACAGCAAACAAATGCCTGACTTATATCTGTACGATAATTACCTTCTCATGAAAAATATAATTAAATAGCAACAATTTTGATTAAAGAGGTATAGGTTAAGATTCAATGAAAATCATGTCCTTTTCAAACGAGAGCAACTGACGTTTGCAGCAGAAAACAAGGCGAATTCTATTAAACACCGGAGGGGTACCCTATGTATGATCCTAACATGCTGGAGAAGATCAACCGTTTGTTGTCAAGGGCGGTCCAGTCGCCTTTTTACCGGCAACATTACCAGGACATAGAACTGCCGCTGAAATCCCTTGATGATTTTGCCCTCCTGCCGCTGATCGGCAAACAGGATGTCGTAGATTACAGCGCCCACAAAAGTTCGGATATGATGACCCGAAAGCCTGACAACTGCTATGTGTTTTCGGCAGGAGGGACAACAGGCGCGCCCACTTACCTGTGTTACGGACTGGATGAATTGCGTACCAGTCAAAAGATATGGGGCAATGGCATGGCTGCCAACGGCATAGGCCCTGGTGACCGTGTGGCCAACTGCTTTATGGCCGGAGCTTTCTGGAGCGGGTATCTTGTCACTAATGCAGGTCTCGAACAGACCGGCTGTATGATCCTGCCCGTCACTGGCAATCATTCCTTCGAAGAAACCGTGAGTTACCTGGAAATGTTCAAGGCCAACGTGGTCATGGGACTGCCTGAGCAGCTCAGTTCTCTTGCGTTGGAATCTGAGCGGCAGGGCATAAAACTCAATGTGGATAAAGTCTATTATGCCGGCACTCACATGTCTCGGCCTGCCAGGGATTTTGTTAAAGATATATGGAGATGCTCCCGGGTAGCCTCCATGGGATACGCAGCAGTGGAAACTGGACCAATTGGCTACCAATGCTCCCATTGCAGCGATGGGGAGCATCATGTGACCACGGACTGGTGTCATGTGGGCCGGCTGGATGACGGAAACATAGTGGTTACGCCGCTGTATCGATTCCTGCAACCTGTTATCCGTTCCTGTGTTGGGGATTTAATCGAGTGGGTCCAGGACCCTTGTCCCTGCGGCAGCCCGAAGCCCAAATTTAAATTGCTGTCCCGGGCCGATGGGCTTATCCGGATGCACGGGAATTTATTCAGCCTGGATGAAGTGGCTGAAGTGCTTGCCGAATTCAGTGAGTTGACGCCGGAATACCAGGTGGAACTCGCACCGGAAAAAAACCTGCTGCGGGTCATTGTGCGTGTAGAAACTCGGGAAGAGAAGGCGTACAGCGGGCTGAACCAGCGTATCACCCAGCGGCTTGCTAACTGCATTAAAAGCCTCGGGCAATTTGCCGAAGAGAACCGACTTAGTGGAGTGGATGTCCTCGTACTGGCACCAGATTCCATTGAACGCATCAGCCGCACCGGTAAAATCCGAAGGCTGATAGACAAGAGGGCAGAATAATTTAAAGTTGACATCTTATTATCCCTGGATAATAACACACGGGTTGGAAATAGGATTAATTATCCTGGATAATCAGATCAAGTATGAATAACGGAGAAATATGGACCCAATACAATTGTCACTAACCATTCCCGGACATATTGATTACCTTTCAGTGGCCATCGTGTTTATTAAAATGTGTGCCGAAAAATTTGGCTGTTCCGAAAATGAGATTTATAAAATTAATCTGGGTGCTGAAGAGGCCTTGACGAGCATTATATTAAAGGCATTGAACAATAATCCAGAAGAAGAGTGCACCCTAATATGCCGACAGTTTTCCACAAGAATGGAAATTGTGATCCAGGATAAGGGCATACCCTTTGCCCTTGATGATATCCCCGATTTTAACCCTGAATTTCCTGATGATCCGGAAAACATGGATGGCTTGGGCCTGTACCTTATGAAACAGGCAGTGGATGAAGTGCAATTTAAAAATCTCGGGGTGAACGGCAAAGAAACATTACTGGTCATTAATTTTGAATCAAAACGGATCGATAATATCATTGCAGACCAGAAAACCCAGGTAGAAGTGTGTGATCCGGTGACGAACTGGTCAATAAGATCTTTTTGCCCTGAAGATGCCATTGAAATATCCCGCTGTGCGTATGAGGCATACGGTTATACCTATACATCGTTTATTTATTTCCCTGAACAAATTACGGAAATGAATGAAAAGAATCAATTACTATCCATTATAGCAGAAACCGAAGGCCAGAATCTGATGGGGCATATCGCACTTAATTTTGATCAACCGGCTAACCTCACCGCCGAACTCGGGGTGGCTTTTGTAAGGCCGGCATATAGAAAACTGAACCTGTTCTCCAAAATGAACAAAGCCATGATTGAAATGGCACAGGAAAGGCAAATGTATGGTATTTACACCCATGCAGTTACCAGTCACACAATTAGTCAGAAACAGGGCGAAAAATTGGGCATGGTTGTCTGTGGGGTAGTGCTGGGATATACGCATTCAGAGTTCGATTTCAAAGCGCTTTCCGGTAAAAGCGGTCAGAGGGAAAGTACGGTTTTGTTTTTTTTGCCCCTGAATTCCCCAAAGAGGAATATATATCCCCCGGCATCACACCAAAAAATAATCACTAAAATATTTACCCGGCTATCCATGGACGTTTCCATGCGTGATCCGGAAAACCCGTCGTCTGAAGCCCAGGTTTTTCAGGCCTATGAAACAGATGAGGCAAAGCTGAGTTATACCCGGACTGAAGTATTTAATACGGCCAGTATTTTTTGCTATTCAGGAGAGCCATCCATTGTGGAAGAGATCAGGTCAGTCAAAAAAATATTATGTGTAGAGCGGATGGATGTATTGTACCTATACATTGATCTTGAATCCCCTGGATGCCCTGATATTACGAAGACATGTGAAAAAATGGGGTTTTTCTTCTGCGGAGTGAGGCCCTTTGGGTTAAATGGCCGCCACACCCTGATATTACAATTCCTGAATAATGTGAAAATAGATTATGACAATATAAACCTTCATAACCCTTTTGCAGGGGAGATGTTAAATTACATTAAAGCGTGTGAACCACGATAGAAACAAAAGACAGTGCAATTAGAAAGGATCAGGGAAAAAGGGACTTATGGTCAGAGAGTTTGACTTTTAGCCTTGTAAAAGAGAAGAAAAGAGATGATTCCCATAATAATGATCATACCCAAAAGTGTCAGCCAGAATCCGCCCATATCTTTTTGCGACTGGAACTGGATCATGTAAAGTCCTGAAAACAATGTGCTTCCCACTGCTGAATCCAAGGGCATCAATACCGTATTGAACTCGGAATACATCCCTTCCTCCCCCTTGGGCAATGACTTTATCAGTGCAGTCAATCACCTCGCAGCCAATAGTATCGTAATCG
Organism: uncultured Desulfobacteraceae bacterium; assembly: GCA_964021475.1. GTDB lineage: Bacteria > Desulfobacterota > Desulfobacteria > Desulfobacterales > Desulfobacteraceae > NBML01. The sequence goes on from CAXHYW010000390.1 coordinate 4,366, forward strand.
ACAACTCCATTGGCAATACCTTCAGGATCAGTGTTCGGAGGATGGGCAGACACCTCAAGAATTTTATTCCCCCCAAGCAGGACATTGCCGGTAAATCTGGTTTTCCCTGTGCCATCCACGATACAGCCGTTTTTCAACAATGTTTTTCCGGTGGTACCATCAGTCTCAGGTGACCGAGAATTGCGGGTGAACCCCCGTGGTGCTTGACTTCCCTGGAAAACTCACATAAGAATATGGCAATTATCTGTATAAATA
>CAXHYW010000391.1:0-4598 GCA_964021475.1 uncultured Desulfobacteraceae bacterium
CTTTTTAAAAAAATCCAGGTCAAACATAAACAGGGATAAAGGGTTTTTATGGCGACTGGCCATGGCAATATGCCGGTTGATCTGGGTCTCAAATTCCCTGCGGTTGTAACATCCGGTTAAAGGGTCAATTACAGCGGCGTCCTTAAGGTTTTCCATTTGTATCTGTTTTGACAGCGCCGTGGCACATCCCTGGAGAATCAAGCTGACCACTTCATCGTGAAAGGGGGAGATGCTTTTTTTGGGCAGCATATACAGCCGTGAATAGCAGTTTTCTTCATTCAGCTCATAGGAAATTAGATTCTTCAAGCTGAATTCTTCCTCAAGATCGTCAGCTTCAAAGGTCTGGTTCAGGTAATTTAAGTTTTCTTTTTTGATATTGAAATCAGTTACAATAATATCTTCAAGGGATTTTTTATACATTCTTGGATCAAGCCAGATATCCACACCAGACTCTTTTTTAACAACAAAGGCGAAGAGCCGGTAACCCAGGATATCCTTGAGGCAGACAGCCACTTCATTAATGATCTCCTTTGAAGAGGTCTTTTTATTAAGGGCGACAATATGGCGGGTCAGTTTATTCTGTATCAACGCCTGCTTAGCTCCGGAGTTGAAAATATTTAAAAAAAAGCCAGAAAGATTGTCATTTAGTTTTTGTAAAGTAAGTTTCATTCTTATTCCTTAATAAAAGTCAGTGTTGCTGTATAGGGTTAAAGCAATACCTGTGCCAGAATAAGAAAAAGAGAGTATTGTGTTTTATTATGGGTGGTTATGAAATTAAGCAGATGGCGGTCTCCTGCCAGACCCGGAAAAAATTGCAGGAATTTGCCGGGTGGTTGTCAATGCATTGACATATCACCCGGCAATGTCTGTCAACATTAGATAGTATTTATAAGTTGCCTTTTAAACCGATTTGGTCTGCTACGGGTCGCATGCCCAATATTACTTGGGTGATCATTTCGGAAAGTTCCATGTCCAGCCGTTCTGCTCCTTTTATAATGACTTCTCTGTCCACACCAGCGGCAAAACCTTTATCCTTAAATTTCTTTTTAACGGACTTAACCGTAATATCCAGAATACTTTTGGAAGGCCTTACCAAGGCAGCGCTGGCAATAAGACCCGTGAGTTCATCAATGGCGTATAATGTTTTTTCCAAGGGGGTCTCGGGTATGACATCGGTGCAGATGCCCCAGCCGTGGCTGATCACCGCCCGAATATATTCCTGGGGCCAGTCGCGGGCTTCAAAAATTTCAATACATTTGACACAGTGTTGGTCCGGATACCGTTCATAATCAAGGTCATGGACCAGTCCGATGACCTTCCATTTTAGGGTATCTTCCCCAAAGAGGGTGGCAAAATGACCCATCACGGATTCAACGGCCAGGGCATGACGGATCAACCCTTGCTTTTGAGTATGTTCTTTCAGCAGCGCCATGGCATCTTCACGGGTGGGTATATAAGGGGGCATGGTAAATCCTTTACATTAATTGATTTTTGAGTTTAATATGATGAACTATTTTCTTATCTTTTAATAAATAGGAAGTCAACTATGATACCTGACCAGGTGAGTTACAAATCCGATTACCAAGAAAAGGAAACCCTGCTTCTTTATTGGCAAGAAAAAATTTTCAACTGGCTTTTTTTCCTGTTGATCGTGATCGGACTTCTTCCTTTTTTGCTCAGTTGCCGCTATGCCCTGGTCAATGGCGAATGGAGTAGGATCCTTTTTTATTTAATGATGTATCTTTGGGCAATCGGGGTGTTTTCTTTTAAAAAAATTGCCTTTGATAAAAGAGGATGGGCGGGTGTCTTATGGTTCTATGCCCTGGGTCTGTTTTCCCTGGGTGCGGACGGGGTTGTTGGCAGCAGTCGGCTTTATTTTCTTTGTTTCGCATCCTTCGGTGTTGTTTTTTTGGGGGTGCGCGGCGGGGGAATCTCTCTGTTTCTGACCATGGTAACCCTGGTTCTGGCGGGGGTTCTTAATTTTCAATGGACCCCCGCATTGGGGTTTATCCAGGGGATATCCTCTCCCATGGCCTATGCGGTGATTGTGGGAACTTTTTTTGTTTTATGTGCTGCCATTACCTTTTCTCTGGGCGTATTAATAAGTGCACTGGAGACGTCGGGAAGAAAGTTTCGATTGCTGGTTAACCATACCCCGGATGTGTTGTGGACCCTGGACACAAGATTGAATATTTCCTACATGAATGATGCCATTTTCCCCCTTTCCGGATTTTTGCCCCGGGAGCTTTTGGGCAAGCCGTTTGCAAGGCTTTTGCCCCGGGAGAGGATCCTGGAGTTTGAAGATTTGATTCAAGAGGACAAGCCTTTTTTGCTGGAGACAGATATTTGCCATTTGAATGGCGAGGTGTTGACCGTTGAAATCAGTGGGGATAAAATTAAGGGGTATCTGGGTCGCAAAATAAGTTACCAGGGAGTTCTCCGGGATTTAACCCGGGAAAAATACCTGGAAAAAGAGCAGGCAACGCTTAAAAAGAAATTAGTTCAGTCGGAGAAATTAAAAAATCTGGGGATTCTGGCCGGTGGCGTGGCCCATGATCTGAACAATATTTTATCCGGGATTGCCACCTATCCTGAGGTGCTTTTGATGGATGAGGGCCTTACGCCTCAAATTCGTCAGGGATTGATCATTATCAAGGATTCCGGCCGGAAGGCCTCCTCGGTGGTCAGTGATCTTCTGACCATTTCCCGGGGTGCCGCCAATACGGAAATGGAAGTTCTCAATATTAACACGGTGATCGAACGGTATGTGGAAGCAGCAGATTTCACCAGAGTGAAAGAAAGCTACAGCCAGGTTCACATTGAGGTGGTCATGGAGCCTGAATTGCTTAATATCAACGGGTCCTATATTCATATTGAAAAAGCCATCATGAATTTGGTGATCAACGGGGTTGAAGAAACAGCTCAAAAAGAGTCCGGCCATGTAATTATTTCAACGGCTAATATTTATATAGATGATGCCCTGACAGGGACTTCAGATTTGCTTGCCGGGGAATATGTGATGTTGAGTGTGTCAGATAACGGATCCGGAATACCCGGGGAATATCACAAAAAAATATTTGATCCTTTCTTTACCAAAAAGGAAATGGGTAAAAGTGGAACCGGCCTTGGACTCACTGTTGTCCGAAACACCGTCCGGGATCATCAAGGGGATGTTCGTGTTATCTCCAGTGAAAAGGGCACCCGGTTTGAACTGTTTTTTCCCGCCATCCGCAAGGAACTTCCCCAAAAGAAAAAAACCAACTCCTTGTTAGAGATTACCGGCCAGGGTCAGCGCATCCTCATTGTGGATGATCTAGCGGATCAGCGGAAAATTGCCGGTACGATTTTGAAAAATCTTGGATATCAGGTTTTTACCGTGGCAGACGGCATGGATGCCGTGGCCTTTGTCAAAGAAAATGCCGTGGATCTGATTATTCTTGATATGGTTATGGAACCATCCATCAGTGGCCTTGAGACCTATCAACGGATTAAAAAAATAAACCCCGGCCAAAAAGCCATTATTGCCAGCGGGCATTCAGAATCAAAAGATGTGTTAATGACCCAGAATTTGGGAGCGGGAGCCTTTGTGAAAAAACCCTATACCATTATGGACATGGGGATTGCCGTGAAAGAGGAACTCGAAAAATAAAAACCCGGAAAATTTGAAATTCTAAAATAAAGAGAAGTTTAAAAACAAGGGATTATGTCTTTTCCCTAATGGCCCATCACAATTATGACCCGGCATTCTTTTAAAAAAATGTGTCGTTCTGTGGCTTTTTCAATTTGCTTTGTGTCTGCCATACTGATGACAACCGAGGCGTTTTCATTGCTGGATTTTCTTAAGGCTTTAAATATCAGGGGATGGGGTCCGATTCGCTTTTCTCGTATCGCTTTATCCATGCTGCATATATAGGTGCAGACCCCGTATTGAACCGCAAATTCACGGCTGATGAACAGAGAAGAGTATATTTCATTGCCCTGCTCACTGACAATGGTGGGGTAAAGGGCAGGCTCAAGTTCAAGTCCCCGGGCATCAATGATCAACCCCGTGTATGGAATGTCTTCCATCTCTTGGTTAGGGGGCATGGGCTTTTCGGCGTTTATTCTGGATATTTGTCGAATATCGTCGGGCAAGACCAATTGAAGAAATCCCCCCCCAATACTGGTTTCGATTTGTATTTCCACATCCAGTGCAGAGGTAAAAGATTGCTTGGTTATGACCGCATCCCTGGCTGTCTTTTCGATACCGGCCAAAATGATATCGTTTTGGGAGGCATACTGCCCCACGGTAAGATTTTTGCGGATTTTGATCTGCTTGAGTATCTGAATGATGTTTCGACTGGCATCTGCCTGGGCAGATCCCGGTACCGATTCATTGGCCCCATCTTTGTTGCCTTTGGGACTGGCTTTGCCAATGGCGCTCACCTTTCCTGTACTCCAGTCGATTTCTCCATTGTCAAAAAGAGTGATACAATGATCACTTTGGGAAAGTGCGGGCGCTGCCGCTCCCGTGGGGATCCATAGCAAACAAAGGAACAGTGTACTCAGCAAGGTCTTGAAGGTGAACAGGGGATTAATAAGCACCTGCCTTTTCTAGG
>CAXHYW010000392.1:0-4592 GCA_964021475.1 uncultured Desulfobacteraceae bacterium
ACACATAGAGGCACACTCTTTCCCTACACGACGCTCTTCCGATCTTATTTTCTACTGGTGAAAGTATACGGTCTTTACCGATAATACGTACAACAACTTTTTTCACATTTTCGGGAAATCTGCTGCCTACAGGCAATCTTACCGCTTGGGTTCTATTATTTACAAAGACGGTTCCTACATTCATAATTTAATCTCCTATATTTAGGTTGCCATATAGGTGAAGTATATAGCAAAAATATGTATTTAGCAAGTGTATATAGCATGGTTCTTTTTAAATATGGTTATCCCCAAACATTGTAAAATCATCTTCTGCTTTCACGGGGAGGTTAATAGGGATAGTCTGCTCTAAAATTTGAAACCTGAAAAGCCATGTTTATTAATAATAGTCTGAGGGATGACAGGAATAATTTTGGGAGTGGACTATGAATACAAGTCTTGCCCATTGGACTCCCTAAACAATTACTTAAAAAAATAGGATTGGTTTTGTTTTCTGACGTGTTTTATTACTGGATGTTTTCAAACAGTATTTTTCATAATGCAAATGCTAACTCTTTGCCAAAAATTAGCATTTCGTAAACTCGACGGGCACTAATGGAAACGAAGCCAACAAAAATTTTAAATCCAAATTATTCTAAAGATGAGGACAGGATCGAAGTTGACCTTATAGAAAAGAGTGTGGTAGACCCCAAAGTTTTCTGATAAACAATCTGTCAATTTCGGGCCTATCACATAGTCTACCGATTTTTTATATTGTGTCAAAAAAAAACTATACTTATTTGGACAGGTCAGCGCGGACCAAAAAATGATTTTTTGGGACTGGCAGTTTCATCAATCTCGGATGTATTATCGATCATCCATGAAAAAAACTGATCCTTTGTCACTTGACCGGCACCCAATGCTTCAAATATTGAAACTCGATGATGGGGCTCGCATAAGAAATCGAATCCGTGTATCTTTAAAAAAAGCCTGGTTACAACATAGGCAGTTCGCTTATTGCCGTCAACAAATCCATGGTTTTTGGTAAGCCCGAATCCATATTCTGCTGCAAGCTCAACCACTGAGGTACTGCTTTCGTAATAGTGTCGATTTTTTGGACGAGCCAGGGCACTTTCAATGAGGCCTAAATCTCTCACTCCCGAGGCACCGCCGTGGATTTGTAGTTGTTTGTCGTGAATGGCGAGAGTGGAGTCCAAGCGGATCCAAGAATATTTCATCGGTTGGATAGGTCTTGCAGGATATCGTGATCTTCATTCATGATATCTTCGGCTTCGCGCATTTGGTTTTCAAACTCTTTTCTGTGAAAAACAACATTGCTGGGCCTCTTGATTATTTTTCTCTGGCGCCGAGAGGATAGGTGCCGCCCAGCACTTTTTTTATCACAGACAGATGAAGAATTGCGCCTACGGCTAGTCCATCCGCCAGTACTGCTTCTTTTGACGGTATGACCAAAATCTAAAACATCTGCTGTTTCTTTCTTTTTTAATCGGCTCATAACTCCCCCTGTCTTATAAAATAACACAATCGTGACAACTCTGCAACCAATAGAGATCTTGACACTTCTTAAAACTATACATTCAAGGCCACAGGAAAAGCCTTGGCCGCCCCCATTGAAAAAATTTGTGCAGCTCTGGGTGCTGATTGCGATCAGGAAGAACTCGATGCTGATGGGCACCCGGAGTCAGTGGAGATCGAAGCAGATTTTATTTTTAATTTGGATGCTGGGCTTTTATTTAAAAAGGAAACAAATCATGAAGCTTAAAGATTATTTAAAAAAACTCAACGCTTTGGCTAAAGATCGGCCCGAACTTTTAGGAATGGATGTCATCACCATGAAAGATAATGTTGGCAGTGGTTATACCTTTTTAGACATACTCAAAAACGGCCTATTTCGTTGTAAAAAAAGGTCAAAAATCTATTTTTTTGACATGTTGTCAATATCATTCTATGAACTTCTTATACAACTATCTTTAAAATCTTGAAGAAGTAATTTTTCGATTACAATTCAAGCGTGGTCTAACGTGAAGGGCTCACTTATATCAAAAAAACTCCTACCACCATATATAGTATAAACCTATCTTTTGCCCCAAGGATATGAGAATCAACTTTTATTTGGAGAATACCAGTTGATTTTTTAAAATTCTAATCAAGCTCTCTCGGTGAGAATGATTTTTGTGCCCTGGCAAGCAATATCAGAAATTTAAAATTTTTATTTTAAATCAAGTTGAATCTCCCCTCCTGGGGTAATCTGTATCTCCAATTAAAATTTAACGGGAATTGATTATTTTGAATATGCTTTTACCAATTGAATATGTCTTTACTAAAATAATTTGTTTTGGTACTAAATCATGGCTCAGACTTTTTTAACCTTTTCAGGTCGGGTATCATTCAAATTTACAAAATATGTGGGACCCGTTGATCAAAGTTTTAGGCGTAAGTGCTAAATAATAAGGCTCAAAATAATGATGGAAACCTACGAAAATATTATTTCTTATATTGATGAATTAATATTATTTTTTAAAGAAATTGGGTTTCAAGCTGAGATTAAATCTCACCTTGAAGATGATTATCTTCAAGCGCATAAGTTTTATGAAGATTATAAAAATAACCCTGTTGGAAGCTCAGATGAAAATGGAAGAGCTGCATTCGGTGGTTTGTTTGAATTATATAAATGGGTTTGGTCAGTCAAAAATTGCAAAGAATTCAACAAGTTAATTCCTCACCTAAGACTATTAATTGAAGCCTCTCCTAGAATTAACTCTACAACTTTAATGATTAGTCCTGTTACGGGAAAACAGGATGATAAAACTAACAAATTTGTTGAAGCAATTGTGGGGATGGCAGCTGTTAAATATGGATCTGATGTTGATCTCGATGATCCTGTTGCGTCTTCAGACGGTACGAATCCTGACGTTATATTCACTTACAATGGAGAAAGAATATCAATTGCCTGTAAAACTCTAAGGGGAGATTCGTGCGAAACCATTCTCAGCAATATTAAAGGTGCTGCGAAGCAGATTAAGAGAGCTGATTGTGACAAGGGTTATATATTAATTAATGCGATGAATATTCTTAAGCATAAAAAAATTAAAAACAGAATATTTGACGATCACATGACCCCACTGCATATCTTATGGGATGATATCGCTTCAAAATATAGAACAATCCGATCAAAAGATGAGCAAGAGATACTCGAGTTGTTTTCTGATGGCAAAGTGCGGCCAGTAGTCGTTACTTTTCTGCATTCGGTAGCTCTATTGAACAGCCCAATGGGTAGGCTTTCAACTTCGTTAAAAGCAACTTTTGCAATAGATTTTGAAATATCGGGCATTGATACATCAATCGATTCAGCTATCTTGCAGTTTTTAAATGAATTTATACATAATAGGTAGAGAATTCTGGGGACACCTTACTTAATTCTAACCAGAAAATGCACCGGATAAACCGGTGATTACAAAATTATGCAATAAAAAGGAATATTCTGATGGATGAAAAAACATTTCTTGACACATTAAATGTCATTTTAGACCCTGGTAACCCAAAGGATACCTCACCGAGTGGCGCTGTAATCGAATTAATTCGCTCTTTATGTAAAGAGAGTAAAGTTAAAGAAATTCCGAATGTATTAAACAAATATTGTAAGGTTTATCCTTCAGCTGCAGGGTTCTTAAGAGGTCGTATTCCTGCGTTATTAGTTGAAAATTATTTTATTATTAGAGAGGATTTAAATTTCGATAACTTTATTCAGTATTCCCTATCTTCCAATTCCTGGAAAGATGAAATACAGAGTAATGCTTTTAGTTCTGAGGCGCTTGTAGCTACTATCGAAAACATTATTACAGAGTCTAATAAGTTTGAGGTAAGTTTATAGTCTTTGAATAACAAATTGCGCATGTCCGACTGCCTTCTACTGTGTTGCAGGTCCCCTAGCTGGTGCTCAGCAGCGGCATCGCTTAAGCGTTAAGCTTTATGAACCTGAGATAGCATCAAACGGCATTCCCCCAAATTCAACAAAATAAATATAAAAAAAATATTTTGCCAGATCCTTGGGAAACAATTTCCGGGGCCTGGACTAAAATCCGGTTGCTCTCCAAATAAGTTTACCCAAATGCTCTCAAAATCAAATTGTTCTGGATACCAGATGTAGTGGTGGACGTTTTTTGATAAAAATGAGCCCTTCACGTTATAGTGCTCGTCACGCCAGACCAAAGGACTTATAGACAGTCAACCCTACCTCATTTGCCCTTGGGTAGCTGTAACGTTGAGTTGCGACCACTTGTCCCCCAGGCCGGGTGACCGAGTTTTAGAGGCCCGAAACCCCCGTGTTTTCTGGTTGTGTTGTTCTGCACACCCCCCCATTTTTACATGTTTTAAACTAAAAGCCGCAACCAAAATTGGAAGTAAAAAAATGCTGCCGCTGCTCAGCATTAATACGGCGGTGAGAACTATAACGTGAAGTCATGGTCTTCCTGAATTCAAAAACAACAGCGGACTTCTCCCTGTAATTGGTCGCTTTTTCGATAATTTTCCAACCCCAATATATTGTGCCGGGGTTCGACTCAATGAAACTGAGCCCTATTAATAATAGTCCACCC
>CAXHYW010000393.1:0-4573 GCA_964021475.1 uncultured Desulfobacteraceae bacterium
AAGTGGCATAGAATTGAAGTGATTTATGAAAAGTTTTATGCAACGTTAGGGTCTACTCTATTATTGACATCCCCGCACTGCTCAACGCTTCCAAAAAATGCAGTAAATGAACCATCTTTATTAAAAACAACGTTATCTTCGTTTAATATCGAGTTAGTATTAGAGAAAATCATGCTTTCTTTGTCATATAAAGTGATCGACCAGAAGGCATTATGGGGTGGAACTTGATAAGTTGCTGTATAACATCTGTCTGCTGGTAATTGTGGGTTTTTCATAATAAATGTGGATTCAGTAGCTGGAATGATACCCCAGGCAACTGTGGTTGCCAGTAATCCATTCCATTCTTTTTCTCTGTCTTGCAGGGACGCTTCACGCTCATGATACAAGTCCGAGAAATTAGCGAGTTTCACACCTTCCACCGTTAGAGCTTTTCTCAGCTCTGCCAATTTCTCAGCGTCATATTTTGGAGGAGTGTACGTTATGTGTGATTTTGCTTTAACCATTATTTGCGGCTGAATAACTTCAGTTACATATTTGAGGTCTTTGGGGTCTGTAGAATTCACCGCTGTACGGATGATGATAAAAGCATAGTCTGAAGCAACTTCGATTTTATGTTCACCTGGTTTGTGTATCATTCCATATGGATAATGCAATTCGTCAAAAATAATTGCAGATATATAACGATCTCCGGTATCAGGTAAGACAAATGAAGCACCACCACGCGTATCTATGACAGCAGTGCTATAAAGAGTGTCGTTATTTGTACGAGGAACACTCTGAGTCTCCACACTGACAATGTTACTTGCATGCCAGAATCTATTTATTCCGACCCCTTCATCTAATTTATTTGTATAGAAGTCAAAATGCATAGAAGTTTCATATCTTCGGTATTCTTCAGTTGTAAAACCATAAGTTTTGAAATCTACTGGAAATTCAAAGGTAAAACCTGTGGAGATAGATAGTAGAGTTGTTGAAATTAAAATTATTAGTATTCTCATATTGTGATTCTCCTGACTTGTTATGTGTTTGATTTGTAACCCCATAACAATCTTTTTAATTACGGTAAAGATATTTCTATCAATCAACTTTAGTGAAAATATAATTTAATCAAGAAGGGTCTGTCAGAATGTTCTTTATTGGAGAAAAAATTGACCGATACCCATTCTGGAATGGTGCTGACTAAGTCTATGATTCCTCTCCCCCAAGAATGAATTTGATGGGGAGGACTATTATTATTAAGCAATCTTCAGTTTTTCTGAATCGCAATCCCATACCATAAGACATATTGTAGCGGGACAAATTATCATTTGATACCAGTGGTAATCTTACTGATAAACTTATAAAACATGCACCCATCATATGGTGGGCTTTTTGTGCGAGTGCCTGTGATGAACAAAGGTTTAGAAAAGACTGTCATTGAAGACAAAAATTGGGTCAGGAGTTTTCTCTATTGTCCTGTTGTTCTGGGTCTGTAGCAAAAAGCCCCTTGATATCCTCCAGAATCATATACAGACAGGGCACCATCCCAAGGGTGATAAATGTGGCAAACAAGATGCCAAAGCCCAAAGAAATTGCCATGGGAATTAAAAATTTAGCCTGTCTGGATGTTTCCAAGATAATCGGGGCAAGTCCCCCACAGGTGGTCAATGTGGTCAGCAGAATCGGCCGAAATCTCTGAATACCGGCTGAATGAACCGCGTACAAGACCTCAACCCCTTCCCGGCGTCGGCGGTTGGCAAAATCGATGAGCACCAGAGAATCATTCACCACCACCCCGGACATGGCCACAAGTCCCAACAGACTCATGACCGAAAGGGAATATCCCATGATAATGTGCCCGGCAATCGCACCGATCATGCCAAAGGGAATACAGAACATGATAATAAGGGGTTGAAGATAACTTTTAAAGGGAATTGCCAGCAGGGCAAAAATACAGCACAATGCCAGGCCAAGCCCTTTTATAAGTGCGGATATGCTCTCCTTGATATCGGCCTGGCGCCCCTTGAAACTATAGGAAAGCCCGGGGTAGCGGGTCAGAAGATCCGGCAGAATATCTTTTTTCATATCCTTTACAATATTTTCCGCCTGGGACTGGGGCCGGACATTGCCGGTGACAGAGATCTCCCGCTTCCCATTGGTTCTTATGATCGAGGTATAGGCTCTTCCGATAATGATTTTTGCGGCGTTTCGAAGCAGGATTTCCCCGCCGGGTGCCTGGAGGACCAAATCCTCAAAGGTTGCTTCTGATATGCGTTCCTTTTCCGACAGCCTCACCTTGACCGTGACCTCACTTCTTCCCCGCTGATTTTTTACGGCAGACACCCCCTGGAACGAATGACGAATCTGGTTGGCCACCTCCCTGGAGGTCAATCCCAAACGCTGTCCGGCCGGGGTCAGGGTAATGTCAAATTGTTTTTTCCCCTTGGCAGACCCGTCGTCAATATCATGGACAATGGGGTAACTTGAAAGACTTTGTCCAAGATCACTGCCAGCCCTGTCCAGCATGTCTTTGTCCCTATGACTTAAGCTCACCGTCAGATTTTTCCCCGATCCAGGCCCTCCCCGGTCAGACTCAAAGCGGATAGTTTCAAGGCCGGGGATACCGGTGCTTTTATCCCGCCAGAGATGGGTGACCTGGGTAGTGCTCAACGGCCGGATCCCAGGGTCTGTCAAATAAATCCGTACCTGGACCTGGTTATTGTTAACCTTGGAAAAGACACCCGTGGAAAGAAGCTGTTTCCCGTTTGCATCCACTATTGAACCGGCACTTTCAACCAGGCGCTGTTCAATTTTTCGAAGGGTTTGGGTCGGGGTGCCATAGGGCAGTGTCGCTTCACAGAATGCATAATCAGACTCCACCTTTGGAAACATTTCCATGCCCATGCGGCCAGAAGACACATAACCGGCAGCGCCCAGGAGCAACGCCGTGCCAAGGGCGATCACAGAATACCTGTTTTCCAACACCCAGTACAACAACCCGCCATAATAGCGCTTAACTGATCTTTCAAAAAAAGCACTGAATTTTTTTTGACCCATTTCAAGATAATTTAAGGGAAAAAACAACGGGCGGTTTTCATGGCTCAAATGGGCGGGCAGGATAAAAAGGCTTTCAATCAAAGAGATCGCAAACACCGCAATCACCACAAGGGGAATGGTTTTGAAAATTTTTCCCAGGAAACCCGGGATAAACATCAAAGGGATAAAAGCCACCATATTGGTGATCACGCTGAACACCACGGGCATGACAATGGTTTTGGTTCCCTTGATGGTGGCCTCTAAAAAAGACAGTCCCTGGCGGCGGCAAAAGTAGATATTTTCTCCAACCACCACGGCATCATCCACCACGATCCCCAGGGTAACGATAAAGGCAAACATACTGACTATGTTAATGGTGAAACCGGTTGGCGCAAGCAATAGAAATGAGCCGAGAAAAGAGATGGGAATCCCCAGGCTCACCCAGAATGCCAACCGGATATCCAGGAAAAGAGCCAGAAAAAAGAATACCAGCCCCAGCCCAAAATAGGCATTGCGCAATAAAAGATCGGCTCTTTGTTCAAAAATCTTGGCTGAATTCCTCAACACCGTCAGACTAACCCCCTGGGGCAGGGATTCATTGATCCGTTTGACAACTGCCTTGCCGGCGTTTGCCACCTGGACCGGGGTCTGGTCCCCCACCCGGAACACTTCCAAGATGACAGACCGTTTGCCGTTAAAGGAGGCCCAATTGTCTGTTTCTTCAAACCCTTCAACAATGGTGGCGATATCCTCGAGCAGCACACTGGATCCATCTTCCAGGCTGATAATGGGAATCCTTGCATATTGCCTGGCATAATCCTTGCGATCCTTGATCCGCAAAAGAATGTCGCCCCCTGGCGTTTTAATGCTGCCCCCGCCAAGCTCAACCGATGCCCTTGCGATTGCAAGCCCCACCTCCTGGAGGGTCAGATTATAGCGCCTCAGGGTTTGCTGTGAAATTTCAACCTGGATTTCCCGGTCCCTGACCCCTTCAAATTCCACCTGGGTGATCCCCTTGTCCAGGAGCAGCTCATCTCTTATCTGGTCTGCCAGGGCCCGGATGGTGGTTTCCGATACATCTGCGTACAATACAATGCTCAGGACCTGCCTTTTTCTTGCTGTAATGGTGATCTGGGGGTCTTCGGCCTCATCGGGAAAGGTTGCGATGCGGTCCACCTCACTTTTAATCTCCTGCCACAACCGATTGATATCGGTTCCTTCAAGGGCTTCTATGGTGATGAAAGCCGCCCCTTCATTAGCAGAGGCAATAATCTCATCAATCCCTTCCAGATCCTGAACCGCCTCTTCAATGGCAAGAACAATCCCATTTTCCACCTCTTCGGGACTGGCTCCGGGATAGGCAACCGCAATACTGACCCTGTCAAGGCTGAATTCGGGAAACACCTCCTGCTTGATGCTAAACCCCATCATCAACCCGCCGATGAGCAGCACGGCCATGATCAGGTTGGCAGCAACAGAATTGCCTGCCATCCAGGCAACAGGCCCCTTTAACCTTAAGGAATCTTGTTTTTGAATCATGAACGGGCTCCTGAATCCT
>CAXHYW010000394.1:0-4566 GCA_964021475.1 uncultured Desulfobacteraceae bacterium
ACTTTCGGATCAAATTTCGTTCCCCGCAGAAGATTGATCTCCTCTAGGGCATCTTCGATGGTCCAGGCATCTTTGTAAGGCCGTTCCGTGGTGAGGGCGTCAAATACGTCACAAACGGCTGTAATACGTCCGGCCAATGGGATGTCCTTACCGACAATGCCAGACGGATAGCCTGAACCGTCCCAATGTTCATGATGTGTGAGTGCAATGGCCTTAGCGATTTCCAGCAACTGGGACTGCCCGCCGTCCAAGAGTTCATGACCCAGTCGGCAGTGGGTTTTAATGACATTATATTCATCAGGTGTCAGGGGGCCCTTTTTCAATAAAATAGAGTCCGGAATCCCCACTTTTCCGATATCATGCATGGGCACGGCATTGTACATCAGCCAGTTTGCGCCTTTGCTCAGGCTGTAGGCTTTACCGATAATCGAACAATAGCGGCTTAACCGCTTATTGTGGCAGCCGGTCTGATCATCCCGAATTTCCGCTGCCCGGACCAGGCGTGTGACCACTTCAAGCTGTGCGTCGTGCAATTGTGCCGTTCGTGTCACCAGCAGGTGTTCAAGGCTTTTTTTATGCTTTTCAAGCTCATCCGTGGTTTCAGCCAGGGTTTCTTCGAGTTTAATTTCATTGGTGACATCAATGAGTGTGCCCAAAGACAGGACCAGTTCCGACTCAGGATAGGTTTCTATCAAGGCAATGTCCTTCAGCCAGAAGGTGTCGTGCCCGTTGTCAATCTGGTAGATGGCTTCGGATTTACCGGATTTTTCCGAAAGACGGCGGAGGTATTGGCGGGCATGCGCCAATTGTTTCTTATCAAGAACATTCTTTGAAACAAATGCGGAATCCAGCTGTTTTCTGTACAGGTAGTGCTTACTCAAATTTTCACGAAACCTATCTGCAAGCATATCACCCGCCTTGCAGTTCAGTATCTGTGTCAGGCCTTTACCTGTGAATTCATACCAGATATCTGTGTGGCCGATTTTCCAAGACGCAATATAAGGAATGATGGGCGTACCGATTTTTTCCAGGGAGTCCATATGAATGATGGCCTTTGCCAGCCTTTTTTTCAGAGCCCTATTATTGCTGTAACGCAATATACGGCCGCTATAGGCAAAGTTTTTTTCAAACAGCGATAAAAGGTCTGGTTTCTCGCTCATTTGTTATCTATATTCGTCTCATTTGCGGCATCAATCAATGGTGTTTATCAAAGGAAGATGCACTGCAATATTAACATCAGTCCAGCATTCATTCGGTCATTACGTTTAAAATTGAATAACGTAAAAAGACAAATAATGCAAAGGTTTTAACAGATAGATTTAAAAAATAGGGACTTTTGTCCAAAAAATTAGGCTTTCATCCTATTTACAACCCCCTTTATTTTTATAGGACGCAGATAGGCGCAGATTTGTACTCCTGAAAATTTGTGTCCTAATTTTGGAAATTTATATTTTTCAGAGTACGGAACCATCGGTCTTAGGTTATCGAGAATTATTGGAAAAAAATCTCGCATCTTGATACCAGTGCCTTAAAATGGTATGTTTTTTCGATTTATAAATTTTTAATTTGAAAAGAGACTTTTTTTGAAGAAAAAAGAGAAATTTACATTTTTGTGTCAGTCCTGTGGTTGCCAGACTCCCAAATGGATGGGGCGGTGCCCGGAATGCGGGGCCTGGGATACACTGGCCGAGGAGAAGATTGTCAGTGCCGGGTCGGGCAAGGCCCGAACTATGACCTCTTCCAAGCCTGTGTCCATAAATTCCGTGGAGGTCACGGAAAACCAGCGCCTGCTGACCGGTATCTCTGAGTTTGACCGGGTGCTTGGCGGCGGTATTGTGGACGGATCCCTTATTCTCATCGGGGGGGACCCGGGTATCGGAAAATCCACCCTCATGCTCCAGGTGCTGGCCACCCTGGCCAAAGCTCAAAAAAGATGTCTCTATGTATCCGGGGAAGAGTCAGTTTTACAACTTTCCATGCGGGGAAAACGACTGGATTCAGGCAGTGACTCCCTTTTTATTGTGGCGGAAACAGATCTGGATGCCATCCTTTCCATGGTGGAAAAACAGCATTATGATGCCATGGTGATCGATTCCATCCAGACGGTGTTTCACCCGGAAGTCTCTTCCACCCCGGGATCTGTGACCCAGATCCGGGAGGCCTCCATGCAGTTCATGCATCTTGCCAAGACCACGGGAATTCCCATCTTTTTGGTGGGGCATGTCACAAAGGTCGGGGCCATTGCAGGTCCCAGAATCATGGAACATATGGTGGACACCGTCCTTTATTTTGAAGGGGACAAAAGCCATGTTTTTAGAATTTTGCGGGCGGTGAAGAATCGGTTCGGGTCCACCAACGAGATCGGGGTTTTTGAAATGCGGGAAACCGGTCTTGAACAGGTGCCCAACCCTTCGGCCGTCTTTTTATCGGATCGGTCCGCTGTGGCGCCGGGGTCTGTGGTGACCTCCAGCATGGAGGGGACCCGGCCTATTCTGGTGGAGATCCAGGGTCTTGTTTCCAGTTCCGGCATGGGAAATCCGAGACGAACTGTTTTGGGACTTGATCATAATCGGGTTGCCCTGATTTTGGCGGTCATGGAAAAACGTCTGGGTATGAACCTGTCCGGGCTGGATGTGTTTATGAATGTCATTGGCGGGGTGAAGATTGTGGAGCCCTCCGCCGACCTTGCCATTGCTGCGGCTTTGGCTTCAAGTTTTCTGGACAAGCCGGTGCACAAGGAAACCACCCTCATCGGTGAAATCGGTCTCACCGGGGAAATCCGGGCGGTGAGTCATGCCCAGGCACGGATCAAGGAAGCCTCCAAAATGGGGTTTACCACCTGTCTGGTTCCAAGTTCTGCCATGAAACAACTCTCTCGTGTTGAGGGAATGACCATAGAAAGTGTGAGTTTTTTAAAGGACGCCATGGAGGTATTATTTGATGGCCAAGAATAGTAAGGGGTCGAGTAAAGGACCTGGTAAAGGACAAAGTAAGGGGTCGAGTAAAGGACCCAGCAAAGGATCACGTAAGGGGTCAAAGGGCAATGAATGGGCAGACCATTTGACCCTGAGGGCAAAGGCGGAAAATTATCCGGCCCGGTCCATATATAAGCTGGAGGAGATTCAAAAAAAATTCAAGGTGATCGCGCCGGGGAGTCAGGTGCTGGATCTTGGGTGTGCGCCGGGATCCTGGCTTTTGTATGCGGCAAAGCAGGTGGGCAGTAAGGGGCGGGTCTTTGGAATTGATTTGCAATCAATAGAGATCAAACTTCCCGACAATGTAATTGCCATCCAGGATAATATTTTGTCCCTGGAAAACAATGATTTTTTGGTGGAGGGATTTGCTGTTGTTTTAAGTGATATGGCACCTGCCACAACAGGGCGTAAGGATGTGGATTCTTTCAGATCATTTGAACTGTGCCGTATGGCTTTGGAAACGGCTAAAAAATTTGGAGCTCCCAATTCAAATTTTGTCTGTAAGATATTCCAGGGCAATGAGTTTAAAGAGTTTGAACAAGCCGTAAAATCGGTTTTCAGAGAGTGTAAAACATTTAAGCCGGAAAGTTGCAGAAAACAAAGTAAAGAAATATATATAATTGCAAAAGGAAAAAAATAAGGAGACAATCGCATGTCAGGACATAGTAAGTGGTCGACCATCAAACACAAAAAAGGGGCAGCCGATGTAAAAAGAGGCAAGATTTTTACAAAGCTGATCAAAGAGATCACCGTGGCCGCCAGAATGGGTGGCGGGGATCAAGAAGCTAACCCACGGCTGCGTCGTGCCCTGAATGACGCCAAAGCACAAAATATGCCCAAGGACACCTTTGAACGGGCTGTTAAAAAGGGTGCCGGAGATTTGGACGGGGTGAATTACGAGGAAATCCTCTATGAAGGCTATGGCCCGGGGGGCGTTGCGGTTCTGGTGGAGTGCCTGACCGATAACAAAAACCGGAGCATTGCCGATGTCCGTTACATTTTTGGAAAAGCTGGTGGAAATGTGGGGACGGACGGATGTGTGGCCTGGATGTTTGATAAAAAGGGTTTGATTTCAGTGAGCAAGGAAGATTCCGATGAAGAGACCTTGATGGAGGTTGTCCTGGAAGCCGGTGCAGAAGATATCAAGGATGAGGGAGATGTCTTTGAAATTATCACCACCCCGGAAGATTTTGACGCGGTCAAGGAGGCGGTTGACGCGGCCCAGATTAAATGTCAGATGGCAGAGATTACCATGCTGCCCCAGAATATGACGCCGGTGGAAGGAAAAGAAGCCGAACAGACGATCCGCTTTATGGAAGCCCTGGATGATTGTGATGATGTCCAGAAATTTTATACCAATGCGGATATTCCGGATGAGGCTTTTGACGCTATGTAGGATTTAGCGAACCCCAAGAAGTATTCGGGTTGTCCCTTAAGTCCACCCGAAATAAAAAAAAGGAGTTGAATAGTTCAACTCCTTTTTTTATTGCAGTCTCGTTGAAATTTGCTTTATTTCAGGTCGATCATTTTATATCAATCATTTTTTGTACCGATCCAAGGGCGGCCACCCGGATATCCTCCGGCACCCTGA
>CAXHYW010000395.1:0-4564 GCA_964021475.1 uncultured Desulfobacteraceae bacterium
TGTTGAGATCAATAATGCTTACCAGACCCTGCTCCAACGACTCAGATAATCTTTTCGCCAGCACGTTCTTTAAAAAAATTCACCTAACAATTGAAAATTCACAAAAATGGGTATACCGTGTTCGCTGTGTTTGCCCCCGGGAAAAGGAGGCATAAATAATTGATAATTGATAATTGAAACAAGGAAATATCATGGCGAAACGTATCATTATTGTTGGCGCGGTTGCCCTGGGGCCCAAGGTGGCCTGCCGACTTCGACGGCTGGATCCAGAAGCCGATATCACGGTCATTGACCGGGACAATCTGATTTCTTACGGCGGATGCGGTATACCCTATTATGTAGGCGGAGACATCGCCGATATCGAAGGGCTCTGCTCCACCACCTCCCATGCCATACGGGACCCTCATTTTTTCAAGACCAGCAAGGGCATTCAGGTCATCCCAAAAGTTGAGGCCCTTGGCATCAACCGGAAAGAAAAAAAAATAGATATACGACACCTTGATGGGGACAGACAAGAAACCCTTGCCTACGACACATTGGTCATTGCCACGGGCGCCACCCCTTTCAGGCCCCCCATCCCCGGAGCAGACCTGCCCCGGGTGTTCACGATTTCCAATCTCCATAGTGCCCAGGATATCAAAGGACTTTTATCCAAGGGGCAGGTAAAAAAAGCCGTGGTAATCGGGGCAGGTGCCATCGGAATTGAAATGGCCGAAGCCCTTACCGATCTTTGGGGAGTGGACACCACCATCATCGAAATGGCGGATCAGGTGCTGCCGGCAGCCCTGGGAAAACATGTTTCAAAAATTGTAGAAAATCAACTGAAAGAAAACGGGGTCAAGGTGATGCTCTCGGAACGAGTGTTACAAATCAATGGCAGCCCGACCTCTGGGGTAACCTCGGTGGAAACCTCGGTAACCACAATGGAGGGGGTTATCGACTGCGACCTGGTGGTGATGTCCGCCGGGGTCAGACCCAACACAAAGTTTGCGGCCGAAGCCGGACTTGCCGTGGGCAGTTCCGGGGCACTTCTGGTGGACCGATGCATGCGGACCACCGATCCGCACATCTATGCCGGGGGCGATTGTGTGGAGCTTCGCAACCTTGTCAGCGGGGAAAACATGACCATGCCCTTAGGCTCCCTTGCCAATCGCCAGGGCAGAATCATTGCCAACAATATCCATGGAAGGGCAAGCCAGTTCAAGGGGACCGTGGGAACCTTTTGCATCAAAGTCTTTGACATGGGGATTGCCACTGCAGGGCTGACAGCCACCCAGGCAAAAGCTGCCGGATTTGACCCCATCCATGCCATTGTGGCCCAGCATGATCGGGCCCATTTTTATCCCGACTCCCAGATGATGTTCATCACCCTGATTGCCGATGCCAAAACCCGGAAAATCTTAGGGATTGAAGCTGTCGGACACCAGGGAGACGCCATCAAGGCCCGGGTGGACGCCATCGCACCCTTGTTCCAGACAGGGCTGAATGTGGATGATGTCTGTGTTCTTGAAACCGGCTATGCCCCCCCCTATGCATCGGCCATGGATATCATCAACAATGCCGGCAATGTTTTGGACAATATTCTGGAAAACAGAAACATTCCTCTGGATGTGATGGATTTTATAAAAAACTTCCAGGACACAAAGACCCGGGTTCTGGATGTCCGGGATGCCAAAGAGGCCGCCCCCTTTATTGAAAAATATGGGGATCGCTGGATCAGTATCCCCCAGCCGGAACTGCGGGAAAGACTCCATGAACTGCCCAAGGAAGGCCTATTGTGTCTGATATGCGGTACCGGGGCCAGATCCTATGAATCCCAGATTGTCCTCACCCAGAACGGATTCACCAACACCAAAAATATCCAGGGGGGGTATGCCATGCTGGCTGCCGTGGCACCTGAATTTATATCTTGATATGTATATCTTGATATTTATATAGGGAACAGTCTGAATCTATAACTTTCGAATCTGACTGGATCTTAAAATTCAACTGGATATAAAACGGCCCCAAAGAGATTCTCTTTGGGGCCATTTTATTATAATCAGAAGGGTTAAGGTCTGAACTTAAATTCCACTGCTGCCATGAAAAATGCCATGGACAAGACAGAAGATGCCCACCTGCACCTTCCAGGGCAATTATCAATAACCCATATGTATTGCTTCTGCCTTCTTCCATAGCGTTGAACACTCATCTGTGAAAATGAATTTGCTATGCACTATGATATATTGTAAACTGATTATTATATGAATTGATCTGATTATTTATAGTGTTCTTACACCATTGATTGACTCATGTTAAATAATTTTAATCTGAATATTGATTACATCAATATGGATTTTCTGATCAGCAATTAATATGGCTAAAATTAATGGTATGATAAACTCTCAAAAGTTAATACAACTCTGGCATAATTTAGAAATTAGATTTATCCCCCCCAAAGCTTGGGAAAGTGACCTTTTAACGCTATGGCAAGAAAGAATGATCTTTTTCCTCTTCTTTTTTGCGGCGGTATTTGCTCCCTTTGCCTTAATACCCTCCTTGATCTTATCTTTTCGTGAAGGGCTATGGAGCGTCTGTATTCTGGACTTTGTTGCTTATACCATTGTTTTAGTCGTTCTACTTTCTAAAAGATTTTCTCTCCAGCAGAAAACGTGGATCACTTTTCTTATCTTTTATTTTCTTGGAACCGGACTTTTGTTCGCCCTTGGTTTTTATGGTGCAGGATACATCTGGCTTTTTGGTGCCTCTTTGATAGTTGGTGCAATGATAGGGGTCAAAGCGGCAAGCATTGCACTGCTTATTAATTTTTTAAGTTTAGTTTCAATCGGAGTTTATATTGCTGTTGGATCACCGGAATGGGCTTTGGTCGTAGACAATTCAATTGAAAAATGGGTTATCATGACTACTAATTTTATGTTGCTCAACACCCTGGTTACCTTACTTGTTGCAGCCATGTTAAATAGCTTAAAAACTGCCCTGACAAAGGAACAAAAAACTGCAATCGAACTCAGGGAAAAACGTGAGGAGCTCATGGCCATCTTCACGGCTAGTCCTGATCCGGTTCTTGTATATGACAACCATGATCATGTCCAATATCTCAATGATGCCTTTACAAACACCTTTGGTTGGAACCTGGATGAAGTCAAAGGGAGAAAAATTCCTTTTATCCCTGAAGGCCAGCAAAAGATTTCCAGTGATGTTTATTTATATGATACGGCTAAGGTTAAGGATACAGAAATACGATTTGAAACAAAACGGCATACCAAAGACGGCAAGCTTTTAAATGTTTCATTGAGTGCCACTCCGATTAAGGGAAACAAGGGAGAGAGAGCTGGAATAGTTGTTAATATAAAAGATATTACCAAAACTAAAAAATTGGAAATACAACTCCAACAAGCCCAAAAGATGGAAGCCATTGGAACCCTTGCAGGAGGTATTGCTCATGATTTTAACAATATACTTACGGGAATTTTCGGGTATTCCCAGTTAGCCAAAATGCATATTGAAAATAAAGCAAAAACAACCAAAGATATTGACCAGATAATAAAAGGTGCTCAAAAAGCCACGGATCTGGTGAAACAGATACTTACATTCAGTAGACAATCAGAACATATAATGCAGCGCTTAAAAATTTTTATAGAGGTAAAAGAAGCTGTAAAATTACTTCGCTCAACAATACCCGCTACTATTGAGATAAAGGAAAAGATAAATTCCAAAGCAACCATACTTGCCGATTTGACACAGATCCATCAGGTAGTGATGAATCTGTGTACAAATGCCTATCATGCCATGCGTGAAAAAGGGGGTGTTTTGTCTGTGAGCCTGGAAGATATACAAATCTCTAACACAAATCCTATTCCAGATCTCAATATTTTACCAGGCACTTATCTGAGATTAGACATAAGTGATACTGGTCCTGGTATAAGCCCTGAATCACTGGATAGAATATTTGAACCATACTTCACCACAAAAGAGATTGGTGAAGGTACTGGTTTAGGATTGGCCGTTACGATAGGCATAATCGAAGAACATAACGGCTATATAAAAGTTTATAGTGAGCTTGGAAAAGGGTCTAGTTTTCATGTATATTTTCCGGTATTAGAAGATCAAATTCATTCTAAGTCCAGGCAAGAAGAACAAAATACAATTCCAGGAGGAACAGAAAGGATAATGGTTGTTGATGATGAAATATCCATCCTCACATCAACCCAAGAGCTTTTAAAAGATTTTGGATATACTGTTATAGCTTTCTCCGATAGTGAACAAGCGATTAAAGAATTTAAAAAAACACCCCATCAATTTGATCTGATAATTACCGATATGACCATGCCGAAAATGACAGGAGAAGAACTTTCAGCCGAGATTTTAAAAACAAGGACTGATATGCCAATTATACTCTGTACTGGATACAGTGAAAATTTTACTGAGGATAAAGCCTTGAAACTTGGCATAAAGAAATATATTCAAAAACCGGTAGAAAGCAACAATCTGCTTGTTTTGATTCGAGAAGTATTGGATAAAAGACAAACCTAAAGTGCATGGCCCGGCAAAAAGACAGCCGGGG
>CAXHYW010000396.1:0-4557 GCA_964021475.1 uncultured Desulfobacteraceae bacterium
GCTCTACACATAGAGGCACCCTCTTTCCCTACACGACGCTCTTCCGATCTCCTGGAGATAGATTCTTTTGGCCATGAGAGGTATTTTTTTCAGATCAGTATAATCGGCAATGCGAATATAGTCATTTCCCCTGAGCACCCCATCCTTGATAATCTGCTCAATAGAATGAATGCCTCCTTTTATATCTTTATTTTCCAGAATCTCCACATGGAGTTTAGTGTAAAGTATTTTTTGGGCAATGACACCGTTTTTAAGCCAGGTTCCATTTTCAGGGTTCTTGTACTGCCATTGGGGTCTGAATTCAAGTTGGTCAAAACTTAATGGACCGCCCCTATTATTTTTTGTGGAGGTGATCCTTTTTTCTGATATATCATTGGCCGTAGAGATAGCCTCAGCATAGGTTTTACAGGAGGCAAATCTTGTGGACACCCGATAGGATTTGAACCCCATCCGGGTGATGCTTCTTACCCAAAACGGCATATTACAATAGATAAACCCTGCAATATCAGCCTGGTTTTCCAGGATATACGCCTTCATCTCAGTGGCCTGCCTGGGGGTTCCCCGTCCATTCAGGTCTGCAAAGTCCCGGATTTCAACATAGGGCTTTTTGACCATTGTGGCTTTAATGAATTGTTTGATCAGGACTTCATGGAATTTTGAATCAAAATTCTTAATGGTACCGCAATTGCGGACATAAATAATGGAATCGCCCATTTTTGAATAGGAATACAGATAATTGTCCTTCTCAATATCCGTCCATCGGGAATCTCTCAGGATTGAAAGACCGGAAACCGGGCATTGGGTTATTTGGGTGCTTTTTTTTATATCCATCTGCGTAAGTGTACCTCTGATAATTTAGGGTTTTCCCCTATGACTATGATGCAAAAGGAAGCTTAATAATAAATTTTATACCTTGCCCGGGTAAAGACTGAACATCCATTTGCCCGCCATGATCATCGGTAATTATAAAATAGGAAATTGAAAGGCCGAGACCTGTCCCCTTGTTAGCCTCCTTGGTCGTAAAAAAAGGTTCAAAGATCCGTTTTCGGACTTTTTCTTCAATGCCCGGGCCGTTGTCTTTAATGGTTAGACAAGCCATATCACCATCCTGAAAAAGTCGCACATCAATAATTGAGGGGGCCGATTTATCCTTTACACTGCTCATTGCCTGGGCTGAATTTCTAAACAGATTTAACAACACCTGACAAATCTTTGTCTCTTCGCACCGGACCTTTCCAACCCCAGAGTCATAACATCGGTTCACCTGGATGTTTTTGAAATCATATTGGGTTTTCAACTGAAAATCATTTTCGACCAGCGCCAGAGTTTTCTCGACAATCTGTTCAAGAGATCCGGCTTTTTTAAGCGAATCCGATTTCCTGGAAAAACTGAGCATATTGGTGATAATCTCTGCCGCATTCTGACCGGCGGTAACAATGTGCCCAAGAGATCGAACGATATCCCTTTTTTCCGTATAACTGCGAAGACCATCCATTGTTATACCTGATTCATCGGCAGCCTTATCATTTGCAGGCGCCTTTCTGGACAAGCGCTCTCTAATCAGCTGGGCATTAAGAATCATACCGGCCAGAGGATTGTTGATCTCATGGGCCATACCGGCGGCCAGTCCTCCCACGGAGAGCATTTTCTCGGATTGGAACAATAATTCCCGAGTTTTTGTCTGCTCTGTAACATCTCTGACAAAAGTCAGCATCGCGCCTTGTTGTTCCCATTCAATTCTCGAGGTGTTCAACTCAAGAGAGTAAACATCTCCTCTCCTATCTTGCCCTTTGATGGAAAAAGAGCCGGGAAACTGATCCTGTGAGACATCTGTAGCATATCTGGTTAATATCTTTTCCCGATCATCCGGGTGAATAAACGACAGAAAAGAGGTTCGGCCAAGTTCACTTTTATCCATACAGGCCATACTCAAAAATCTGGAGTTCGCGTAGTAGATTTTGCCATCCCTGACGATACAGATACCATCTGCAGAATCCTCAATCAATTTACGGTACTGGGCTTCGGATTCTTTTAAGTCTAACTGGGCTTTGATCCTGGTCTCCAGCTCCTTTTGATAGGCGCTGTTGGTCTGTGTCAAGACATGCGATTGTTTTTCAACCGTATCAAAGGCCTGAGAAAACCGTTGGTACAACAGCATAGCCTGGGTAAAAATAAACGCAAACAACCCCAAAGGAACAAGCTGCCCCGTGTTTATCAGTTGGCGGCTATACAAGACATCATTTGCAACGGTGGCAACCAGAATCACGAACCCACACAAAAAAATCAATGCACCTTTACGGTTGTGGATAACCGCCTGCAAAACCAACCAGATACCATAAAAGGAAAGACCGAGAGTGAACGCCTGAAATGCGGGCATGGCATATGTCAATACGGGTAAAGGGCTTGCAAGGGAAAAAAGGGAGAGAAAAACACCCATACACACAGCCAGGGCGACCACTGATTTGGGAGCCTCATTGGGAAACAGGCTCCGGACGAATAAACAGAAGACGGGGACGCACAAATAAAAAGAAATATAGATCACCAATATATGAAATCGAAACCCAACGCTCTCAATCCCCAGTAGAAAAGAAATTTCTCCTGTGGCTATCATACGGATCGCTATCAGAATATTAAGCAATCCGAAATAAAGCGGAGAATGGTTTTCGACACGGGTAAAAAACATGCCAAGATGATACAGCCCCATGATCAAAAAACTTCCCAGAATAAGCGAATCTAAAAACAGCCCTCTCTCTCGGCTTTTATGAATATTCTTTTGGTTTCCAACCCCTAGGGATTCCCAGATCCCTCCCTGCCAATGGTGAAAATTAGAGACATGCACCACAATATCGATCTTGTCTTTTCGGATACCGATATCAGCCACCTGAGGCATGCGCCCGGGAAGACTCACTTTTTTGTTAATCCCGGGGCTGCCGGAAGCAGCCGCCTGCAAACCATCCACGTAAAGCGTATACGTTGTTGCCACATCCGAGAGTTTCAGTGACAGCGACTGGGGATGTTCAGGAAGCAATACCCGAACATGATAGGTAGCATATCCTGTTCCCGGCACAGGCTTGTTCTCCGCAAGGAAACCATTCCATTGTCCTGGCACTGTTATTAATCCGGAAGGATCAGGCTTGCGAACACGGGAAAAAAGTTCAGGAGGGATCATCTGCTCCCAATAAAAATTCCATTCACCATTTAAACTAAGGTTACCGTCTTGCTCAAAATTCCATTGGCGAAGATCCAGCACACCGTTTTGAACAACAGGTTTTTCAACATGATTGATGCAGCCGGAAGAAAAAAGGGCAATGGCTGCCAAAAAAATAGTTATTATGCAGGCATTAAAAGGCTGCCTTTTCAGAAACCACCGAACCCATTTTTTACATACTCCGGGAAAACCGCCCAAAATCATCTTACATTTTATCACTTGTTTTGCCTCATTCGGCACCTCACAAAGAAAAAAACCGTATTAAAGAAACGGCCTAGGAGCACGCCAATTTTATAGTGTAACCATTTTTTCGTAACTTGAAGAATATAACCAAGAATCATGCCAGTTTTTTGGTCAATCGTGGAAACAATGCTTTTAAAGCTCGCTTTAAATCTCGAATTACCGATTCAAATCATTGAAAGGCTTTTCAACCGTGCAATTACAAGAGACCAAATAGAAAAGAAGTTTTATAAGTCTGCATTGCTGTTTGTCCTATCAAGTCACCACAAAAATAAATATCACCCTAGTGGACTTTGAATTCTGTCCTGATTTCAAGGACAGATCCTGGAAAGCAGGACATTCTTTGTAGAATTTCATTCCTGCGACATTCAAGACTTTCCTAAAAATTAGGACAACGCGACACCTAAACCATAATTTGACCCAATTGATTTTAGGGTTGCGTCCGGGCAATACTCATTTTATTTCACAATCCGGTTCTCACGATGTAACAGCCTATCCCGAACATTTTCCTTTTGTATCATCCCCAAGCGATCGATGTTATGATCAAATCCTTTTATATACCCTGATGTTTGAGGACGGAGAGATGGTAAAGCTGAAAAAACATCTGAAAAAAATCGGGTGGCGTTTTGCATGGCTTTTGCTCTGGCAACGGCTGGTCCAGGGATTTTTTTATATGCTGACCTTTCCCATGACCCGATCGAAACGCAGGGTACAGCCTGCCTGGAAACTCGCCCACGACCGGAATATTCCGGTCCTAAGATGTCGGAGCGTCAACGGTGAAGAGGCCAATACGTTTATAAAAAACCTGTCCCCGGATTTGATTTTATCCGCATACTTTCCGCAGATTGTAAATATCCTGGCCCAGAGGGCCAGGCCTTGGGCTACCCCTAAAAGGGGTTTAGTATGCCTTGCCCCCTGAGGGGGCAAGGAAAGCTATCCCGAATTAATTTCAGCTGAACAGGTCTCGTTGCTCTGCCCGTTTTTCTTTTTGTTCTTGATACTTCACATACTTTCGTATCATCTCAGAGTCCAGACCAACCGTATCGACACAGTATCCGCGAGATCGGAAGAGCGTCGTGTAGGGAAAGAGTGTGCCCCTATGTGTAGAT
>CAXHYW010000397.1:0-4540 GCA_964021475.1 uncultured Desulfobacteraceae bacterium
GCCAGGCCCTTGAAATGGCAGCAAAACTGGACACCATTGTGATGGATAAAACCGGAACCATCACCCAGGGACGGCCCACGGTGGTGGACCTGATCCCCATGGAAGACACGGGGTTAACAACCCAAGACCTGCTGGTGATGGCCGCCTCCCTGGAAAAAGGCTCGGAACATCCCATTGGTAAATCCATTGTGGCCTTTGCCCTTGCCAAGGGCCACCCCCTGGATGATCCAAAGGAATTTAAAGCCCACAGTGGATTCGGGGTGGCAGGACGTGTCAAGGAAACTGCCCTTCGCCTGGGGAAACCCGGATGGTTCGACCCCGTTTTATTGGAAACAGTCTCCCCCCGGATCACCCGTCTGCAGAACCAGGGAAAAACCGTTATGGTGCTGGCCGGAGAATCCGGGGTGCTGGGAATTCTCTCTGTCTGGGATGTGCTGAAGCCAGATTCAAAACAGGCCATTGCCGCCCTTAAGCAAGAAGGGCTGCGGGTGGTGATGCTCACCGGAGACAACCTTCAGACCGCCCGGGCCATTGGCCAAGAAGTGGGGGTTGATGAGATTGTGGCAGATGTCAGGCCCGAAGAAAAATCCGGAACGATAAAACAGCTCCAGGCAGACAAAGCCCTGGTGGGAATGGTGGGGGATGGGATCAATGATGCCCCGGCCCTGGCCCGGGCCGATATCGGATTTGCCATTGGCACGGGTACGGATGTGGCCATCGAAACAGGAGATGTGATCCTTTCCAGCGGCAGGCTCTCGGGAATCCCCATGGCCATCCATATCAGCCGGCGCACCATCCACACCATCCGCCAGAATCTCTTCCTGGCATTTGTATATAATATTGTGTTGATCCCGGTGGCAGCCGGAATTCTGGCGCCCTTTGACATCTTCCCGGATTTTTTACGCCAGCTTCACCCCATCCTGGCGGCCCTGGCCATGGCAGCCTCCAGCATATCCGTGGTGACCAACAGCCTAAGGCTTTACCGGGCCGATTTTAAACAAAATATAAATTAAACTAAGGAGATCGTGTAAATGGATGGACAAAAACGGGCCAATATCCAAAAAGGATTGACCGTCGGTGTGGTGCAAAAGCAAGACCAGAGGACCGGTCAGCTCACCCAGGGAGTGATAAAGGATATTCTCACCAACTCAGCCACCCACCCCCATGGCATTAAGGTCAGGCTTGAATCTGGAATCGTGGGCCGGGTCAAACAGATCATTGCCCAAAAGGGGTAAGGGGTCAATGGAAAAATCCAGCAAAAACCGGCTGATGCCATGGCATGGCGACCGATTTCCATCGGACTCTCTTTTTGATAAAATTGCCAGGGCCGTATGCCGGGCTGGCACCCTGCCCCGGAAAGAACTCTATGAGTCCTGGGAAACCGCCAGAAGGGTCCGGCGTAGATACCGGGGAGGACGGGTGGTGGATCTGGCCTGCGGCCATGGTCTTTTGGCCCATATACTGCTGATCCTGGACAAGGAATCGGACCAGGCCCTGGCCGTTGATACACAGATTCCCGAAAATGCCCCTGCACTCTCCGACGCCCTGATAGAGAAATGGCCCCGGCTTGAAAGCAGGATCCATTACAGACAAATGACCATCCAGGAGGTTCAAATTTATCCGAGTGATTTGGTGGTCTCTGCCCATGCCTGCGGTGCCCTCACCGACCTTGTCATTGACAAGGCTGTTGAAGCCAATGCCCGGGTGGCGGTCCTGCCCTGCTGCCACAATTTAAAAATTAATTCAACGGGAAATCTTACCAACTGGATGGACGGCCCCCTGGCCATTGATACGGTCCGGGCAACAGGGCTTGCGGCAAAAGGATATGCGATCACCACCCAGAAAATCCCTGCCACCATTACCCCCAAGAACCGGTTGCTCATGGGGCATCCACTCACACCATCAACCAGCACACCATCAACCAGCACACCATCAACCGGTAAGACTTCCCCGGAGAACAGAGAATCCAACGGCCCACATGATGATCCCCACCAGGGTATCCAGAATCCGCCAGGATAGTTGTTTTTTAAAAAGAGGCGCCAGAAGTCGGCTACCAAGACTTAGACAAAAAAACCAGATAAAGGATGCCGTGACCGCCCCGGCACCGAAAACAAGATGACCGGGATCCTGGAACTGACCGGCAATACTCCCCAGCAGCAAAATGGTATCAATATACACATGGGGGTTGAGCAGGGTGACGGCCAGGGTGGTAAGAACCGCCGCCTTTAAAGAAGTTTCCCCCTTCAGATCCGAATCCAGCTGCTGGCCTTTAAAGGCAGATCGAAAGGAGCCGATTCCGTAACAAAACAAAAACAGCCCCCCGCCAATGCCCGCCACCTGGGACAGCACTTTGCTTGACGCAATAAAAGTCCCGAAACCTGCCACCCCAACGGCCACCAGGATGGCATCACACACGGCACAGATCAATGGAATCATAATGACATGATTCTTTCTGACCCCCTGGCTCAATACAAATGCATTCTGGGCACCAATGGCAATGATCAATCCACCGCCGGTTCCCATCCCCGTTAAAAATGTCAGCAGCATATTCTATCCTCTGGGTTCTGGTTTATATGAAACTCCGGCCAGGCCGGTTATTTCAATATGACGGCCAGAATACCCCGGGGGATAGAAGAAGTAAAATTAATATATTTTATGAAACATTAAAAATATTAATTATTAGCCCAAAAACCTTACCCTGGAGAATAGGCATAAAATTTTGTGTCCACGGCCATGATGGGAAATTGACTGGGCAGACTTTCTTTTTCGATGGGAACAAAACCGTTTTTTTCATAAAATCTGTGGGCCGCCAGAAACTTTTCCGTGGTGCCCAGAAAAATCCCGGAAATATTTTTTATTCCAGCCCATTCAAGGGCAGCCCCCCATAACGCCATGGCGATCCCAAGGCCCGGCCCCCTGAACTCCGGGTGGACAAACATCTTTCTCAATGCGGCCTGCCCATTGCCGATATCCTTCAGGGAAAGGGTCCCGACAACCCGACTCCCATGGGTGGCAACCCAGAAATTGCCGACCCCCTGCTGGTAAAACCCAGGGATGTCCCCAAGATCGGGCTGATCCTGGGCGGTTATGGGAATATTGAATTCTGTTTGCTGGATCGTCAGGATCAGTTCAATCACCTGGTCCTGGTAAGCTGCGGTATAAGAACCGATCTCTATACTATTTTTTTGAGGGTCCATTTTGTCCATCGTCAGGTTGGGGATGCCAGTATCAACGATTTCAAGCAAGGAAATTAAAGTTGTTTTCTGATTCAGGCTCAGTCCCTGCATCAGACTGTTAATTCTATCATAATAATCCGGCAGTATGGATTCAAGACGTTGAATACCCTTGGCTGTTAATCGGATATGGATTTTTCTTTTGTCAACGGAATCTGCCTGACGGGTAATCAGTTGGTCTTTTTCAAGCCCGGTAACAAGTCCGGTCATGGTGGCCCGGGTTACCCCGAGTTTTTCTGCCAGCCCCGAGGGAGTGAGGGGGGTCTTTGGAGTACGGTTCAAGATTACCAGAATCAAAAACCGTCCCTGGGAAAGCCCATAGGTCCCCAGCCTTTTTTCAAATCCTGTCAGAAGGTCACTGCCGGTTCTCAACAGCTTGACCAAGGCCTGAACAGACGGGATATCCATCCTCTCGTATCGTTGGGCCAGATCCTCAAATTGCTTTTGGTTGGGCGTATCCATCAAAAAAAACATAGCATCTCCTTATGGGATAAAATATGATTAGCCTCCTAATAGTACGGACACTAATCACATGTCAAGATGAATTTCCACAAAACCATGTGGCCAACGGCCCCATATTCAACAATCTATTAACAATAGTGGTTAATCGGTATCTCCTTTCCAAAAAGGATGGTTTTTAAGACGAATGATAAATGAGATTGTGTCCCAGCGATATTTTTGATATCGGTGAGAGAAGTATTCAGGCGGGTGTGTATAACGAGAGAAAAATGGATAGAAACACCCATGTTTATGGCAACATAGTTCACTAAAAACAACGTCAAATAGCGGAAGGGAAATCTAAATGGCCCTAATTGATTTTATCATAAAAGCAAAGCTCTCGGGCTACGCCAGCGGCAGTGACGAGCAAAAGAAAACATTTAATGACGGTTCTCTTGGTTTTGAAATGATCTCGGATGGATATCGGTATCTGGATCGCTACAATGGATTCAACCCCTTTGTCGGTTCCGAGCATGTTTATGGTGCTGACAACGCATTGGTGTGGGTCATGAACTACTATGGACAGATACTGCATGACGGCGCTGATTGTAACCGCATTTATTCGGTTCTGAAGGAATCAATACTACAGATCACGCCGGATTATCCATTCAGAGGACCCGCAGAGTTTATGATACAAAATTTCAGGTATAAGAACCTGCAAAATGGATCTCTGGACCACTTTCACGGGATTGAAAGTATCTATGAAAATAATGAGAAAGTCTATGTTCTTTATTACCATGGCGGTAAAATAAACTGATATGGCTTATATTTCATTAACAAAAGAAAATATAGATTCCGAACATATCTGC
>CAXHYW010000398.1:0-4537 GCA_964021475.1 uncultured Desulfobacteraceae bacterium
TCCAAAACCCCGTGGGCATGACCGCCATCCGCCTGGAGGCCAAAATCCACATTGTCACAGGAGCGGTCTCTTCTGCCAGAAACATCATAAAATGCTGTAACAAAGCAGGCCTTGAAGTATGCGATATCGTCCTGGAATCCCTGGCTTCCGGCCAGGCCGTGCTGACCGATGAGGAAAAAGAGCTGGGATGTTTATTGGCCGATATGGGAGGAGGCACCACAGACCTTGCCCTGTTTAAGGATAACAATGTCAAGTTTATTTATGAACTGACCGTGGGGGGACATAACCTGACCAATGATATTTCCATAGGTCTTCGAACCCCATTGCCCGAGGCGGAGAAAATCAAGATTGAACATGGGACCTGTGTGCCCCAGAATGTGAGATCCGGTGCCACCATTGAAGTCCCTGCCGTGGGAGGCCGTGCCCCAAAGAAACTATCCAAGGGTATTCTGGCTGAAATTCTTGAACCCCGTGTGGATGAAATTTTTTCTTTATTAAAAAAAGAGATCTTTTCCAACGGGCTTGAAAATTCCTTTCCAGCCGGATTTGTGCTGACCGGGGGCTCTGTGGTGCTCAACGGTATTTCGGAAATTGCCGAATCGGTATTTAACGTTCCGGTTCGAATCGGTGAGCCAAACAACATCGGTGGATTAAAAGATATTGTAAAAAATCCTGCCTATGCAACCGGCGTAGGTCTCGTGATTTTCGGAAGCAATGCAACTTGCAAAACAGATTTTAAAGAAACAGAAACACGTGGACTAAACACCATATTAACAAGAATGAAACAATGGTTTAAAGATATCATATAACTTATAGGGAGGTGGATATGACGTTTTCTTATGTAGAGAGTCACAATTCAGCAAAAATCAAGGCAATCGGTGTTGGTGGAGCTGGCGGAAATGCAATCAACAACATGATCGATGCAAAACTGCAGGGGGTCCAATTCATTGTGGCAAATACAGATGCCCAGGCCCTTGAATCATCCAAGGCGGACTTGAAAATCCAATTGGGAACCCAATTGACTCAAGGCTTAGGTGCCGGAGCCAATCCCAACACCGGCCGGGAAGCGGCGTTGGAAAGCATGGATGAAATCAGAGACGCCTTACAGGACAGTCACATGGTTTTTATCACCGCAGGATTGGGCGGCGGTACCGGAACGGGAGCGGCTCCCATTATTGCAGAAATCTGCAAAGACTTAGGGATTCTGACCGTTGCAGTGGTATCCAAACCCTTTTCCTTTGAAGGCAAAAAAAGGGAACGCCAGGCCCTGGACGGACTGGAAAAACTCCATGGAATTACAGACACCGTCATCACCATTCCCAATGACCGCCTTCGGGGAATTGCTCCCAAAGGTGCCAGAATGGTGGACATGTTCATCAAAGCAGATGAAATCCTTCACCATTCCGTCAAGGGAATTACCGATTTAATCATGATGCCGGGACATGTCAACCTGGATTTTGCCGATGTAAAAGCCACCATGCAAAAGGCAGGAAAAGCCCTCATGGGAATCGGCATCGCATCCGGGGAAAACCGAGCAGTTGAAGCCGCTGAAAAGGCGATTTCCCACCCGTTGCTGGAAGATATTTCCATTTCAGGCGCCAAGGGGGTTCTCATGAACATCACCTCCAGTTCCGATTTGACCATGGATGAAATGGTGGCAGCTTCGGATCGTATCCACCAGGAAGTGGGGGACGATGCCGATATCATCTGGGGCCAAACCTTTGATGAGGAGCTTGGGGATGAAATTAGGATCACCGTTATTGCAACGGGTATCGGGATAGAAGAGCCGCAACTTGCAGAAAACATGCACCGCTTTGATCCCAAAGCCCAGGCAGCAGCACATGCAGCAGCCCAGGTAACCGCAACCCAGCAAGCCTATTCCGGCGCTATGGACCCAGCCATGCCCATGGCCGCATCCCGACCCCAGGACCCCATTGCCAGGGGACAGGTCAGGACCCCAACCCAGGAAGAATTAGCCAATTGGAACGAGTTTGAGGCCCCGGTCCGGGTCACCCAGAAACGAGTGGTGGGTGATACGGAGATGGTCAATGACTACCCAATAGCATTTGATCACGATGATCTGGAGGTCCCTACTTTTTTAAGAAGAAAAGCAGACTAATAAATGAAAGGACGGTTTAAACCACGACATGAACAAGTACCTGTTGAACAAGGGGTTATTTTAAAACAGGGCAAAGGGCTGATCAAAACAGCACTTGTTTACCCCAATACCTATAAGGCAGGTATGTCCAGTCTGGGATTCCAGACGGTATATCGGTTGGCAAATAATTTGCCAACCATTGCCTGTGAGCGGGTATTTTTACCCGATCCTGGACAAAAAAAAGGTCCGATAAAAAGCCTTGAAACCGGTTTAAGCCTATCTAAATTTGATATTATTATGTTCTCAATCTCATTTGAGAACGATTTTTTACATCTTGTCCAGCTCCTAAAAGAAACTGGCATCCCCCTGCGATCAGCCGATCGGAACCACACCCACCCCCTAGTGGTCGCAGGAGGGATTGCCTGTTTTTTAAATCCGGAACCCATCGCCCACTTCATGGACCTATTCCTGCTTGGGGAAGCTGAATGCCTGCTGGACCCCTTCTTTGAATTATTTCAAAAAGCCCCGGACAAGACAAGTCTTCTCTCCACCATAGAAGGCCACCTGCCGGGTGCATATGTTCCTTCCCGCCACCCTCCTGTTCTCTATAGTACAACTAAGCCTGCCCAAGTCTTTCCTCCTGAAAGGATTCAGGTGCAATATCTGGAGAGCCTTGACGAAATAAAAACCACGACCACCATAATGACAACAAAAACAGCCTTTAAGGATACCTTCCTCATCGAAACACTAAAAGGCTGCCCCCATGGATGCAGATTTTGCACCGCCGGGTTTATCTACCGCCCCCCCCGAATCTATCCTAAGCAAATTATTTTCAAGGCCATTGATGAGGCAAAAGACAAGGCACGAAAAGTGGGGTTGGTCAGCTCCGCCATCCTGGACCACCCGGATATCCACCTTATCTGTCAGTATGCCATGGACCAGGGTCTCAAACTCTCTTTTTCTTCCCTTCGGACAGATAAATTGACGGACAAAATCATAGGGCTAATGTCGAATTCCGGCGTAAAAACCGCCACCATTGCCCCGGAAGCAGGTTCCCAACGGATGAGAAACATCATCAACAAAAAAATAACTGCCAGCCAAATTCTTGATACCGTGGGCCGCCTGGTGGATGAAGGGATAATCAATCTAAAACTCTATTTTATGATAGGCCTTCCCTTTGAAACAGACCAGGATGTGGAAGAGATTGTACATCTCACCCAGGAGATAAAAGCGATTTTTTTGGAATCGGCTAAAAAAAAGAAAAAAATCGGGACCATCACCCTGAGCATCAACCCCTTTATCCCCAAACCCTGCACTCCCTTCCAATGGTGCGCCATGACTCCGGAAAAGACCCTAAAACATCGTGTTACGATCATTCGCCAGGGGTTGAAAAGAACCGCCAATGTCACCTTAAATTTTGAGTCCCTCAGGCAGGCCAAACATAATGCACTGCTCTCCCTGGGTGACCGAAGAACAGCAGATATACTGGAAACCGCAGAACAAGTTGGCTGGACCCGGGCCCTGAAAACGAACAAAGACTATTGTGACCAGGTCATTTACAAAGAAAAACCCAAACCAACACAAAAAGGGCCCAATATCCCGCTGCCCTGGGATATATTACGCCACCGGGTCTCTGACCAATTTTTGTCCAAAGAATTTGAAAAGGCAACCCAGGAAAAAGAATCACCCGCCTGTCCAATGAAGGCGTGCAACCGTTGCCAAATCTGTATCAATTCCGAATAGATTCCTTGTCATTTTTTTTGGGGTGGGGCAGACAAGATCTAAAGTATCCATTTGACAACGGAATCCACAACAGTAATCAAAACTGCTGCAATAAAAGTGGTCAACAGATCTGAAATCTCAAAATCCTCCATAAATTTATCTGTCAGCCACAGCATGAAGGCATTTATGATAAGCTTGAACAAGCCAAAGGTAATAATCATCAAAGGCAAGGTTAAAAAAACCAGCAGCCAGCCGGTAAAAAAATTAATAATGGAATATACAAGGGCTACTATGATAGCGGTATAAAAGTTTTTAACCCGGATTCCTGGTAAAAACTGCGCCACCAAAAAAATAGCCACACTTAAAATCAGCATATTGATAATCATCGAAAAATCTCCTGTCTTATGTAAAAAAGCCAAAACACTTATTACTATATGATAGTAATTTTTACCATGGGATAGGAGCCTTTTAATAGAGAACGACAAAAAATAAACCACATGACAAAACTGTGGGCTTGAACAAAGGGCAAATTTTAAAATTTTCCTTGAGTATATTCACAATTAATTCTATAAGAGATTTTGAATTTATTTAGGATTTTTTTGATGATATCCCTGTGGGGAATCATCTAATTGTACCCATTGTATAATAATGACAACAACATTTAGGAGGTTTTATGTCAACTTTGGTATTTGGTCACAAAAACCCAGATACAGATTC
>CAXHYW010000399.1:0-4512 GCA_964021475.1 uncultured Desulfobacteraceae bacterium
CCAAGGTCCACGACTTTTACAAAGAAAAAAATAAATTACAAGAAATTTCAGTCCCCACCGGCCAAAAACAAAGGACTCTCCCACCCGTTGATGAATATTCATTAAAATAATGATATTTCATTTCTCCCGATGGATAAATCAAACTGACAGGCAAATTAAAATAAACTCCCCGGGGGAATTCCTTCACCATCAAAAAAAATATCATGGTATCATACAAAGATAATGCCAGTTCAGATCAGCACGCCCATGGCTTTTGTCTGCTCTAAGGTTTTATGTTTTCTCCGTGGAAAGCATGAACCTTTGTGGTTTTATCACACCAGGAATATTTTTTGCATGGTTAACTATCCATGGAAAATTAAGATTAACCATAAACCAATCATAATATTTTAGGAAGATATGCACCGTTTAAAAGGAGATCTTATTCAGCTGGCCCTAGCGGGAAAATTTGATGTCATTATCCACGGGTGCAATTGTTTTTGCACCATGGGCGCAGGCATTGCAAAGCAAATTTGTGAAAATTTTCCAGATGCATACCAGGCAGATTTTGAAACCGAGTCAGGCGACAAAAACAAATTGGGAAACTATTCCAAGGCCACCGTCCACGTCGATGGGACCCCCCTGATAATCATCAACGGATATACCCAATACCATTATTCCGGGGCCAAAGTACTTGCAAATTATGATGCCATTGAGGCATTATTTTCCCGAATCAAAATAGATTTTTCAGGAAAAAAAATCGGCTACCCACTGATTGGCGCGGGACTTGCTGGTGGAGACTGGGAAAGGATCCGTAACATTATCGATCATAAGCTTGCAGGAGAAAATCACACCTTGGTTGAATATTTGGGTTTGCAAAAATAGTTTTTCTGTCTTAAACTCATCGGCAAAAAAGACAACCCATTATCAGGTAGGCATATTATGATTAAAGTAGGCATTGCGGGTGCATCGGGCTATACAGGCGTGGAACTTGTCAAATTGATTTCCAACCACCCGAAGGCCCGTTTGGAAACGGTGACTTCCAGCAGTTATAAAGGAAAGGCTTTGACAGACATTTTCCCCTCCATGCGGGGATTTGAATCCCTCATTTGTGAGGATTTTGATGCAAAAGCGCTTTCAAACAAAGTAGATATCATGTTTCTTGCGTTACCCCACAAGGTTTCCATGGCCTATGCAGCCCCCTTAATAGAGCAGGGGATTAAGGTGATTGACCTGTCTGCCGATTTCAGATTTAACAATCCTGACACCTATGAAAAGGCCTATCAGACACATACGGACAAGAATCTTCTGGCCCAAAGTGTATATGGGCTGTGTGAAATTTACCGGGATCAAATCAAAACAGCCAGAATAATCGGAAACCCCGGTTGCTATCCCACCACGATACTCCTAGCCCTTCTCCCTCTTATCCGGGAAAAACTCATAAAATTGGAAGGAATTATCTCCGATTCTAAATCCGGTGTCAGCGGGGCTGGCAGATCCCTGTCCCTGACAGCCCACTATTGTGAAGCAAATGAATCCTTTACCCCCTACAAAATTGGGAATCATCGACACACACCGGAGATAGAGGAAGTTTTAAGCCTCCACGCGAAAAGAGATGTCCATATTACCTTTGTCCCTCATTTGGTGCCGGTTACAAGGGGAATGGTTTCCACGATTTATGGGCAGGCCGAAAACGGGGTCCAATATAAAGATATATGCAAGGCTTATGAAAAATGGTATTCCGAAGAACCCTTTGTCAAACTACTGAAAGAAGGCCACTTTCCTTCCATGTCCCATGTCAGGGGAACCAATTGTTGTGACATTGGATGCCATTTTGATGAAAACACGGGCAGGATCATCCTTGTTTCTGCCATTGACAACCTTTTAAAGGGTGCAGCAG
The DNA here is from genome assembly GCA_964021475.1 of uncultured Desulfobacteraceae bacterium. Taxonomy (GTDB): domain Bacteria; phylum Desulfobacterota; class Desulfobacteria; order Desulfobacterales; family Desulfobacteraceae; genus NBML01. The sequence continues at coordinate 1,877 of CAXHYW010000399.1, forward strand.
GGCAAGCGGTTCAAAATATGAACATCATGTTTGGGCTACCGGATGAAACGGGTTTGGATTATGTCCAGTCCCCGTTGTAACAAAACCCAATATTATACTTGACATAAATTGATTATCTAAATAAAAAAGAGACAATGAAAAAACGAATTAAAATCTGGTTTCACTCCGGTTCAGATTCCAACATCAGGGAAATATCCGTTCACAAGCTGGGCGTGTTGTCTTTTCTGCTTCTTGCCATGGGGGTCGGTGGCAGCCTCACCTATGTGGGCTTTGATTACTATCGTTTAAAGACAATCGCTTTTAATAATAAGGCCTTGACCCAAACCATTGAGTCCAATAGCAATGAGATTCAAAGCCAACGAGATCAGATTCAGGCCTTTGCTAAAAACATTGAAGCACTCAAAAACAATGTGGTCAACCTGACAAAATTAGAAGATAAGGTCCGTTTGATTGCCGACATTCAAAAAACAGGAAATTCCTCTGGTTTCATCGGTATTGGCGGGATCCCGGAAAATAACCTTGATCAGGATATCCCATTGGATGCCAGACACAATAACCTGATCCGGGAAATGCACGAGCAGGTGAACCAGACAACGCTTGCGGCCAAGAAGCAGGTACTCAATTTTGAAGACCTCATCAAGCAACTTGAGAAAAAAAAGAATTTTCTGGCATCAACCCCTTCCATCAGACCGGTTGAAGGCTGGATCACATCCAAATTCGGATACCGAAAATCCCCTTTCACCGGGAAACGAACCTTCCATTCCGGCCTTGATATTTCAAACAAACTAGGAACCAAAGTCATTGCAACTGCCAATGGAAAAGTTTCCTATGCTGCCCGGAAAATGTATTATGGCATGCTGGTTGTTATCGACCATGGATATGGCAAGGTAACAAAATACGGACACCTTCAAAAAATTCTGGTAAAATCGGGCCAACGCGTAAAAAGAGGGGATGTTGTGGCTCTTCTGGGCAACACCGGTCAAAGTACCGGCCCCCATGTCCACTACGAGGTTCGCATAAACAACACGCCGGTCAACCCTTTGAAATACATCCTTAATTAGTCCCTCGCCCCAGAATTTGCAAAAATCCCCCCATTAAAAGAACCAATTTATTTATTTTTTTTGTTTTATTTTTTATATTAATGCTTATATGTTTGACAAAGAAAATTTAACCAGCAACACACTTAACACCCAATATACTTAAGAACAGGTAAAATTTAAATGGTATTCAAATTTTTCACAAAGGTTTTTGGCTCTAACAATGATCGTTTAATAAAAAAACTTCAGCCCACTTTAGATAAAATTAATGCCCTGGAACCCCAGATGCAGTCGCTGACCGATGAGCAGCTGCCAGGCAAAACCCTGGAGTTCAAAGATCGTTTTGAGAAAGGAGAGACCCTGGATGAAATTTTACCGGAAGCCTTTGCCCTGGTGAGGGAAGCCTCGGTCAGAATACTTGGCATGCGCCATTTTGATGTACAGCTCATCGGGGGAGTTGCCCTCCACCAAGGCACCATCGCTGAAATGAAAACCGGAGAGGGAAAGACCTTGATGTCAACTCTTCCGGCTTACCTGAATGCCATCTCCGGCAAAGGGGTTCACATTATCACGGTCAATGACTATCTGGCCCGGCGTGATGCAGACTGGATGGCCCAAATTTATAATTTTTTAGGGTTGAGTGTCGGTGTGGTTCTCCATGATATCAGCGATCAGGAAAGAAAAGAGGCCTACGCCTCGGATATCACCTATGGTACCAATAATGAGTTCGGGTTTGATTATCTCAGGGATAACATGAAATTTGAACGGGAAAACCTGGCCCAGGGTCCCCTCAATTTTGCCATTGTGGATGAGGTGGACTCCATCCTCATTGATGAGGCCAGAACGCCCCTGATCATTTCAGGCCCAACCGAAAAATCCACCCATTTTTATACCCAGGTCAACACCATTATCCCGACATTTAAACACGATATCGACTACACCCTGGATGAAGAATCCAAAAGTGTTTCCCTTACGGAAGATGGGATTGCCAAGGGGGAGGAATTGTTGTCGGTGGATAATTTATATGATCCTGCCAACATTGAAATGCTCCACCATGTCAACCAGGCCCTGAAGGCCCACACCCTGTTCAAACGGGATACCGATTATATTGTTAAAAATGATCAGGTGGTGATCGTTGATGAGTTTACCGGACGATTGATGACGGGACGGCGTTACAGCGAGGGGTTGCACCAGGCTCTTGAGGCAAAGGAAAATGTTAAAATTGAAAATGAAAATCAGACCCTGGCCTCCATCACCTTTCAAAATTATTTCAGGATGTATGACAAACTGTCCGGAATGACGGGAACGGCAGAGACCGAGGCCCCTGAGTTCAAAAAAATCTATGACCTGGATGTCATCGTGATCCCCACCCATCAACCCATGGTGCGTAAGGATTTTCCCGACCTGATCTATAAAACCCAGAAAGAAAAATATGATGCCGCAATCCTGGAGATCATTGCCCTCCATAAAAAAGGCCAGCCAGTGCTTGTGGGGACCATTTCCATTGACGTCTCCGAAGACCTGAGTAAAAAGCTTAAGAAACGAGGGGTTCCCCACACGGTATTGAATGCAAAGCACCATAAAGAAGAAGCCCAGATC
>CAXHYW010000400.1:0-4502 GCA_964021475.1 uncultured Desulfobacteraceae bacterium
CCAAAATCGCGGTTACAGATGAAAATTGTGGTCAATACAATGAAAGCGAAATCGTGGGTAAAAGTCGACCCATGAAAGAAATTTTTAAAATGATCGGCATGCTTTGCCAGAACAGGGCAACCGTACTGATTACAGGTGAAACCGGCACGGGCAAGGACCTAGTGGCCAGAAGGCTTCACCTGAGCAGCCCCTATGGTAAAAACCCATTTGTTACCTTTGATTGTTCCGCCATTGTGGAGACTCTTCTGGAAAGTGAATTGTTCGGTCATGAAAAAGGTGCGTTTACCGGTGCCATAGACTCAAGGCCGGGTAAGATTGAATTGGCAGGTGATGGAACCCTTTTTCTTGATGAGGTTGGAGAATTACCCCTAAACCTCCAGGGCAAACTTTTAGGATTCCTTGAAAGAAAACAATACATGCGGGTGGGGGGGAAAACTTTTTTAAAATCCCGGTGCAGGATCATTGCCGCCACCAACAAAGATCTGGTAAAAATGGTCAGCCAGAAAACATTCAGGGATGATCTGTATTATCGGCTCAAGGTCGTGGTCATAACCCTTCCGTCCCTTCGGCAAAGACTATCCGATGTGGATATTCTGGTTGCTCATTTTATCCAAAAAACGGTCAATACGCTGGGGATTAAACAGATGACTCTCCAGGAAGGCTGCATCGAAAGACTTAAATGTCATCCCTGGACAGGAAATGTCCGTGAGCTTGAAAATATTATTGTCTCTGCATCCATAGGATCCAGGGGAAGTGTTATTCTGCTGGATGCCATTGAAGACCTTTTGCGCCAGCATCCGAATTCCATTGAAGAAAACAGCAATCCCGGGGCGCTTTCCCAGGTTGAAAACAGACATATTTTGAAAACTCTGGAATCGGTCCAATGGAATAAAACCCGTGCCGCAAAAATTCTTGAAATTTCATTGCCCACCCTGAGAAAAAAAATTAAAAAATATCAGCTGACTCCCCGGAATGAGTGAAAGGATCTTTCCGGTCCAGAAAGCTCCTTTCCAGTAAATCCGTTCAGTTCTAATCCTGTCAATATACTGAAAGCATCATTCCTATAGCTGTTTCGAAGCCATTATCTAACTTGAAACAGGCTGGCATATGATTTGCTACTTAGGGAAGCTATTAACGCTCCATTGGTAAATAGATTTGGTAAATTGATTTTTTAAAATCTTCAACACAAAAGGAGAAAGTGAATGGCGTCTACCGTAAACAAAAAGAAAAATACCATTTTTTTAATCTTATTTTTTGTTCTCACCCTGTTCTGCTGGTGCCCCATCGGATATGGCAGTTATGGTGAAGTTGGTCTCATTATGGGAATGCCCTCCTGGGCGTTTATTATGCTGTTGATTGGTGCGACTCTCTTTGTGATTGAATGGATTTATCTGTTTGGGACAGATTTGGCCATATATGATGAGGACCTTGAAGAAATCATGGATGCGCTTGAACAGGTCACCGCCAAAGAAACCATAGAGGAGGAAAATTAAAATGGTCGCTGTCATTATTATTACCAGCCTTTGCATGGTATCCGTCTATATAAGCTATGTGGCCTTTCGCAAAGGGTTTACCAAAAGTGCCGATGATTATTTTGTAGCAGGATCCAGTCTGGGGTATTTTGTGCTCATTTTCAGCCTTCTGGCATCCTTCCTCAGTGCTTTTTCCATGTTCGGAATGGCCAGCTTTGGATATCGCCTGGGATTTGGCAGCCTTTATGTTCTAACCGCCAACCTGGTTCCCCTGGGGTTTTTGTGGTATTTCATGCATAAAAAAACCTTCCTGCTGGGACGGTCCAGAAAATGGATGACCATGGGAGCTCCCTTTGGTGAACGATACGGCACCCCCATGAAAATCGTATTGGTCATGGTTGTTCTAGTGGCGTCTATTCCCTACATCGTCGCCCAGATTCAGGGAATAGGGGTCATGTTGGAGGCCATGAGCGAAGGCATCATTTCCTTCCATGTAGGGCTCTTTTTTGTTCCCTTTTTCATAGCTTTATACCTGATGATGGGGGGAATGAAAGGAGCTGCCTGGGTCAATGCCATCCAGGGGGTCTTTTTTTCCATCATGGTCTTTGTCCTCTTCTTTTTTGTCATGATGAAAAACGGCGGGTTTGTTCCGACCATGGAAATGGTTTTGGCAAAGCATCCCAACCTGTTTCAACTTGGCTGGGCCGGAGGCAAAGTCTGGAACTATCCCATGGTTTTCGGAATGGCAGCGGCCATGTGTCTGGGATGTGTCTGTTTTCCACAACCCTATATGCATGCCTATTCAAGCCGGTCAGCAAGGGGGTTAAAAGCGATGTTCCTCTCATTCGGTGGCATTTGCCTGGTGATTATTACCATGCCGACCCTGGTAGGGATTGCCGGTACTATCATTGTTCCAGGACTCACAGGGGTTCAATCAGACAAAATTTACGGATTGGTTGCCTCTGCAAGCATGCCGGACTGGCTGGCGGCTTTTGCTGTGGCGGGCGGCTTTACGGCTGCCATGTCAACGGTCAACGGTCTTGTTTTTGGAAATGCGGCAAATCTTTCAGTGGATATTTTCAAGACATTTAGACCCCAGACCAAATCATCTGAACTGATTAACATTTCCAGGGCCTTTGTGGCCATTATAATGGCCGTTTGTGTGGCAATTGCCTGGAACCCCAAAACGCCTGTGGCAGAACTTTCCATTATTGCATTCGGTACAGTGGCGGTGACCTTTTTTGCTCTTTGGGGTGCCTATTATTGGAAGAGAGCAACGGCAACGGGTGCCATTTTATCCACATTGGTCGGTGTCTCACTCAACGTCACCTTCTTTTTTGTCGGTGGTAAAGCCATGGTTCTTTTTCCCCAGAAAGCCTTCTTCCAATTGAATGGATTTTTGACCGCTTTTATTATTTCGGGAATTGTTTTCTTTGTCGGCTCCTACTTAACCCAACCTGGCAAAACTGAAAAGGAAAGCCTTAAACTGTTTTTCCATCCTATTTTGACTAAATAATCTATTGAAAGGATATTTGTTATGAAATCTGATATCGCTCAATCCGATTTGTTTAATGCGACAGATTATTTTGTGGATCGACATATTCGCGAAGGAAGAAAAGACAAGGTAGCCATCCTCTGTGAAGACCGGCAGATGACCTATGGACAAGTTGCCACCCAGGTCAACCGGTTTGGAAATGGTCTTTTAGAATCAGGAATTAGAATGGAAGACCGAGTGGCCATGCTGATGCTGGATACGGAACTTTACCCGGTTGTGTTTTTTGGGTCCATTAAAGCCGGGGCCGTTCCCATCTGCCTGAATACATTAATGCGCCCAAAGGATTATCTTTATTTTTTAAATGACAGCCGGGCAAGGGTTTTGGTGGTGGATGAAGCCCTCTATCCCATGATTGAAGAAATTAAACCCCTGTTGAAATTTCTTGAGCAAACCCTCTTTATCAGCAGCGGAAAAACAATGCCGGAGGAGGTCACATCCTATGAAGCATTTGTGAACAATCAATCTGATTCTCTCATGCCAGCACCAACCAGCCCTGATGATGCCTGTTTCTGGCTGTATAGTTCCGGTTCCACAGGACAGCCAAAGGGTACGGTTCATTTACAGCATGATATGCTGGCCAGTGTCGAAACCTATGGAAACCAGGTGCTGAAGGTGAGAGAAAATGACATCTGTTTTTCAGCTGCAAAATTATTTTTTGCCTACGGCCTGGGCAATGGGCTTTATTTCCCTTTCAGCGTCGGTGCGACAACCGTGTTGATGCCGGACCGACCGACACCTTTATCCGTCTATAATACCATTGAAAGCCATAATCCCACCTTGTTTTTTGGGGTTCCCACCCTCTACGGCGCCATGCTTGCACAAGAAGGAGAAATGAAAGGTGTCAGACTCTGTGTCTCTGCGGGAGAAGCATTGCCGGCCGATATATTTCACCGGTGGAAAGATAGGTTCAATGTGGACATTCTGGATGGAATTGGGTCTACAGAAGTTGTTCACATCTATATTTCTAACCGGATGGATAATATTCGGCCGGGAAGTACAGGGCAGATAGTGCCGGGATATGAAGCAAAAATTGTGGATGAGAACTTTAATGAGCTGCCCCAGGGAGAGATAGGAACGGTTCTCATCAAGGGGGAGAGCATCGCAGCCTACTATTGGAACAAGCACAAAAAAACCAAGGAATCCATGCTGGGAGAATGGTTTAACACCGACGATAAATTCTTTGTGGATGAAGAGGGGTTTTACTATTATGTAGGTCGGTCCAATGATATGTTAAAGGTCGGGGGTATCTGGGTTTCCCCCATTGAGGTCGAGGCAAGTCTCATCGGTCATTCGGCTGTTCTTGAGTGTGCTGTTGTACCGGGCAGGGATGAAGAGAATCTTGTAAAGCCCTGTGCCTATATTGTTCTGAACAATGGCTTATCACCGTCAGATGAACTTGAGAAAGAGATTAAAACCTATGTAAAGAAAGACCTGGCCCACTACAAATTTCCCCGGTGGATTCATTTTGTGGAGGA
>CAXHYW010000401.1:0-4498 GCA_964021475.1 uncultured Desulfobacteraceae bacterium
GAGATTCTCCGGAGTGACTGGAGTTCAGACGTGTGCTCTTCCGATCTTCAACCAGCCACAAGATGTGGTATCCGGTGTAGATTAAAAAACAGAGCCCTATGAATACAAGTCCTCGCTTTTAGGTGCCGTGTCCGACCCCGGACTTATACCATCAATACGCAGGTAGAAATCGGATCAAATCATAAGAAATTTTGTAATATCCGGCTTTGATGAAAACGGCAAGGAAAATGAGAAGAAATAAGCTCATTTGATGTTGGATGAATTAAAGGTCTTGAAATTAAGGATGTGTTTGGTTGAATCTTGAGAGAATAGTATGAACCCTTTGATACAATCTCGTATTATGATATGTAAACAACAAAATTATGAATTACCAATCCTAATATTTTAACAAAATAATAATAGATGGTGGGGTTAACAAAAAATGAGCTATTCGAATAAAATTGGATGTTATCAAGGGGATTGTGGAGTTCTTTTGGGAAAGTACCCCAAATTCTCCGATTATGTTAAAGAATTTTCCAGAAATCAATTGGGTGAGGGGTTAGATTTGGGTTGTGGTCCTGGTGCATGTAATGGAAAATTTTTCCAATCCTGTACATTAGATGGCTGTGATGCTGATGAGAGCGTAGTAGATTCAGCCCCCGAAGACTATCAAGACTGCTTTGTTTTCAAATTAGGAGAAGACTCCTTACCATATAATGACGAAACCAAAGACTTCATAATATTATCATGTGTTATTCAACACTTGAATAGCTATGATGAACTGGTGACGGGTTTGGCAGATGTAGCGCGGATCATTAAACCAACTGGACAACTATTTTTAATGTTCAAGGCTGGGGTAAATGATACGCTATTAACTCATTACAATGAGGTGTATAACGAAATTCGAGAATTTAGAGTGTTTCATCCCGATAACATGCAGGAATTAGTCAAGAATATTAACTTGAGGGTAATGTCGTGCGAGACTTTGTTAGATGATAATTGGATTCCATATTCATGCATGGTTTTAGAAAAACAGTCACGACACGGTCAGTCGGTGTCATTGTGATTTTGGCTGTGTCAGTACGGTCCGAACGTGTTAATACGTAGGAGCGTTAGTTTCTTTTTCCAGTAATGATGAAAACTCGAATCAACCCGATGAGTGGTAGTCTTAAATAGCATCGATCTAATATTTCCTATTTTCACGGATTTTTTAAGTAGGAATTGGGTGACACCTATGTCTATAAGTTCTCTGTTTAATGGGACTGAGCACTATAACGTGTAGGGCTCTCTTTTTGAAAATTCTCCCACAATATCATGATGGATAGATAGGATTCTGTATTAAAAAAGAGGACATGTTAATCTTGTACAACGCATTGTTTTCATGCACGTATATGAACGATTTTCATATACCCCATGAACCTGGCTCACAAACCCGGTTTCAATTGATTAATTCCAGAAGCTCTTTTTCCGAGAGGGGGATATCCTGGATGTCGCTGTGTTGAAGCACGGCTTTTTCAATCAGCTGCTTTCTTTCTTTAAGCCGGTTTACATTTTCTTCCACAGAGTCTTTGGTGAGAAACCGGTAAACGGTTACAGGGTTTTCCTGACCGATCCTGTGACTTCTGTCAATGGCCTGGTTTTCTATTGCCGGATTCCACCAGGGATCCAGAAGGAAGACATATCCTGCTTCGGTCAGGTTCAACCCTACTCCGCCGGTTTTCAGTGAGATGAGAAAGACACAGGGATTTTGGCTGTGTTTAAACCGGTCGATCACCTCTTTGCGTTTCCTGGTGGAGCCATACAGGGAATAGTGCTCAATCTCGTGTTCTTCAAACATCTCTCTTACCAGCTCAAGGTGGGCCACAAATTGTGAAAAGATGAGTATTTTATATCCCCCATCGAGAATTTCAAGCGCGGTTTCCAGGATGGCATCAAACTTTCCGCTTGAGCCTTTGTAGGACACTGTGTTAGGTACCAGGGATGGATGGCAGGCCGCCTGCCTCAGTCTGAGAAGTACGGTGAGAATCTGCATGGATTGGGAGCCGCTGGATGATTTCCCGCCGGAGGAATCAGTGTCGGACAGCCGACGTTTTCCATTCATCAGAATGTCATCATAGCAGGCTTTTTGTTCTTCACTGAAATCACAGCGCATCGTAATCTCTGTTTTCACGGGAAGTTCTTTGCAGACCTGTTTTTTCATTCGTCTCAATATAAAAGGTGCCGTGAGAATCCCAAGGGTATTCAGTGAATTTTCATCCTGCTGTTCATATGTCTGTTGAAAAGAGTCTTTATCCCCTAAAAAATCCGGCATCAGAAAATCAAACAGGCTCCATAAATCAAGGGGGCGGTTTTCAATGGGGGTTCCTGTCAGCGCCAGCCGGACTGATGATTTAAGCGATCTCACTGATAATGAAATTTTCGCAGTTGGATTTTTAATTGCCTGGGCTTCATCCAGAACAAGAAGATCCCAGGACAACCGTTCCAGAAGCTTGATATCCTGTCTGACAATTCCATAAGAGGTGATCACCATATCCACACTTGAAAGACCTGCGAACGCCTTGTCTCTCCCCGGGCCGGTATGAATTTTCATGTTCAAGTGCGGTGCAAACTTTTTAATCTCCGACTCCCAGTTCCAGATAAGGGTTTTTGGAACAATCAGCAGTGTTAGGTGGTGAGCCGTCCTTTTTTCTTTTAGATAGAGCAGCAGCGCCAGCACCTGAATGGTTTTGCCTAATCCCATGTCATCGGCAAGAACACCGCTGAATCCAAAACGCAAAAGCCCTGCAAGCCAGTTGAATCCGGTTTTCTGATAAGGTCTGAGTTCTGCCTTTAATGATTTCGGGATTTCTATCTGATGCCTGTCATCGGCAATGTCTTCGAGCAAAGACAGATATTCGCCAAATGCCTTATCCTGAATGACATTCTTCTTTTTACGAAATATCTCAGCCACAAAGGAAAAATCATAAGCTTCAAACCGGATGTCATCATCCCCGAAATCGCCACGCTGTTCCAACAGCCCCAGGTCTTCTGTCAGGCTTTCCGGGATATATCCGGCAACGCCGCCGGGAAGATCAAACCAGCGCTGTTTTTCAAGGTATGCATCCAGGATGCTTTCCATGTTGGTGCTGCCCTTTCCGTATTGCACCGTCCCGCCGACGGAAAGCATATCATCTGTTACCCTGATATCCCAGGCTATCCGTATATCAAGTTTCAGGGGGATACCCTCAAGCCTGATGCGATATCCGTTCTTTTGCAGCTTGTAAAGAATCTGCTCCCTTTTCCCTGCAGGAATAAACCACTTGCTTTGGTTTGTTGGCCGGTAAATTACCCCGCACTTTTCAAGTTGATTCCGAAAGGCACTTTCTTCTGGGAAATTTCTTATCAGCTCAAGATTTTTTTCATGGTTGAATATGACTTCCCGTTTATCCCCCATGGCAAACAAACCGAATCCCTCGTACATGAATTTAAGATCGGCAAACCGCATAGATCTGTCTATATCAAATACAGGGGTAACAGAGGCGTTGCGTATCGTTTTTTTCTTTTCCCCAGGAAGCTTGAGGTCTAATTTGCCCGCATATTGGGCAAGGTCTTTTAAAATAGTTTCATATTCATCATAAAGAATTATCCGACCGCTGATCATATTTTTCATAACAGTGACGGGCAGGTCCCGGGGCAACTCATAAACCTGCATGCCGGACATGACTCTGACAGGATTTGAAATCATTTCATAGCTTGAGTCATCCAGTTTGCGTCCTCCCAGGAAAACCGCCGGGACAAATCCATTGCCGCTATCCGTAAAGGCGATTTCCGGTACCGTCATACCCACATATTTAAACCGGGCAGGGCTGCCGTCTTTTTGGCACAGAACCTTGCTGCGGACACATCCATCAAAAAACGTCTTCAGATCATAGGGAGAAATTCTAAACAGCGTATATTCCTGATCTGCTGAGAAAAAACGCCCTTCAAGTTGCCTGACATCCGTTTCAGATTTGAACGCCATGGAGAACAGTTGTTTATCAATGATTCTCAGCCCGGCGTGTTGAAGATCACGCGCCGTATAAACCCGCTTTGGACCTTCAGGCACCCAGATGTTTCCTGTTTTTTTCCGCTCTTCAATCCGGACGGTAAACATCTTGTTTTTAACCGATCGTTTTTCCTCATAAATAAATACAAGTCCCTGCATGATCAACCCCTGTTCCGGAGAGTTAAGCCAATTATGTCGTCAGCCCCAAAATACAACAGTCAACATAGCACAGGTTCAACTGATGGTAAATTATTTGGTTTCGGGATCACAGCTGATATGGTATCTTTTTAAGAAAGCATCTTGGTGAATCAATAATTGACAGTGTATTTACCCGGTCAAATAAATGATCACTATGCCTGTTTAAATGCGTATAAAGGAGATGCTTGAGTCTGAGGTAGATATTACTATTATGCCACTTTAAATTGTAGACAAAAGATTCCGTTTTTTCCTGAGATCGGAAGAGCACACGTCTGAACTCCAGTCACTCCGGAGAAT
>CAXHYW010000402.1:0-4474 GCA_964021475.1 uncultured Desulfobacteraceae bacterium
CATGCTGGTAATGCCATCAAACCTAAATCCGTCCATGTGAAATTCCTGGATCCAGAATTTTAAATTGGACAGGAGAAACTTTAAGACCCCGGGATTTCCATAGTCAAAACACCGGGAATCCCATTGGCGGTGGTGGCCCCTGGGACCGTCATGGAAAAACTGGAAACAGGTACCGTCAAAGCATGAAATCCCTTCCACTTCATTTTTCACAGCATGGGAGTGAATAATATCCATCAATACCCGGATTCCCATTTTGTGGGCGGCATCCACCAGGGATTTCAAATCATCCGGTGTACCGAATCTGGATGAGGGCGCAAAAAAACTGGAAACATGGTACCCGAATGAGGCATAGTAGGGGTGTTCCTGGATGGCCATCAGTTGAATGGTGTTGTACCCGGCATCGGCTATCTTGGGCAGAATATGGTGTTCAAATTCTTCATAGGTTCCCACCCGGCAAGCTTCCAGGGCCATCCCTACATGGGTCTCATAGATCAAAAGCGGTTCTTTGGACGGGAGAAATCCGGGAATTTTCCATTGATGGGAAACGGTTGGCTGCCAGACCTGGGCATTAAAAATCAGGGTGACAGGATCCTGAACCACACGAAGGGCAGCCGTTGGAATTCGATCCCCTTCTCCTGACGGCCAGACCATTTTGAGTCTGAAAAGATCTTTGTGGGCAAAGGTCTCTTCGGGAAAATAGCGTTCAAACACATGGTTTTCCCTTTTTTCAAGTTGAAAATCCGGATGCTTTTGCCAGGATGTTTTTTCGCACACAATGAACATCGCACTGGCATTGGGGGCCCACTCCCTGAAAACCCATACGCCTTTAACTTTCTCATTATCTTTCTTTCCGGAGGTTTCAAAATGAAGCCCAAAGATCTCGTGATAATTGGCAAAAGATTCTAAGAGACCATCATTTTCCTGTTTAATTTTATCTTCAAGGGCAATGGCCATCCTTCGCCGGGAAGAGATAATACCGGCATAGGTCAGCAGATCCGGGTCATTGAAAATCCCCAAATCAGACAAGGAAGGGCCTTTTAAGCATTTTTCCATATAAATTTATATAGGACTCCGCACATCTGCTGTGATTAAACTCAAGGACGCTATCAATCATAATCCGCCTTATCTGGACCTCCTTTACCCCGGGGTCAAGAAAATGAAAGGCCATGGCCTGATCGATGGCCCATTTAAACCCGTTGACATCATGGGAATTAAATAAAAACCCGTTCCCGGTATCCTGGTTGGGGGAAAGCTGACGAATGGTGTCATGCAATCCACCGGTGTCATGGACTATGGGCAAGGTTCCGTAAATGCCGCCCACCATCTGGGGAAGACCGCAGGGCTCAAAGGAGGAGGGCATGAACAAAAAATCACTGGAAGCAAATGCCTGGTGGGAAAGTCCTTCGTTAAAACCGCAGATAGCAATCCGTCGCCCCAGGCCGTGAAACCGGACAATTTCATGAAAATGTTTCAGATAGTCTCCGCTGGCAACAGAGACAATCTGGAGAGGGACATCCCAGTATTGGGTGACAATCTCGTACATGATCTGGCCTAGAAGCTGGCACCCTTTCTGAACCGGGTCAAGCCGGGACGGCCAGAAAAATAGGACCGCATTCTCATCTTGCTCAAGATCCAGGATCTTCTGAAGATATCGCTTGTTTTGGGCTTTAACTTTCCGGTGATTTTTCGGTCCATAATTATACCGGATCATCTCGTCCACCGCCGGGTTGAATTCCGGTTCCGGTGCATTTAAAATACCCGTGGCGCAACCGGCATAATATTTATGGCTCAGCTCGTTTTTCAAACAGTTTTCCACAAAGGGATGACGGCTTTCGACAATCTCGGTTAAAAAAGTCGGGCTCACCGTGTTCACATAATGGGCGGCAAACACCCCGGAAGTTAAGAAATCCACCCGGTTCCAGTCCCGGCTTTGTTCATAATTGGCTGGCGGGGTTCCAAAATAGAACCATTGCCAGAAGGATGCCGCGTCTATTCCCCTGTCCTCAATTTCCGCCATGGTGGATGTCATGGTATGAATATTATGGATGGTGAACAGGCAGGGGATTTCAAGGGACCTGGCCATGGCCGGAATCAAACCGGTCATCCAGTCATTGCAATGAATAATATCCGGTTGAACCCTTGGAATAATATTATTGATCACCTCCCTTTGAAATGCCAGGGAGACCTTGAGATCTTGATCCGAATAACCGGAATAGATATTATCCAGGTAATAAAAGGCCCGGTCTGCCGCCAGATGAATTCGTTCCTCATCCAGGCGTTTCCGAATTTTTTCAAGCTCCCTATTATGGGTCTTTGTGGAATACCCGTCAAAAATAGACCGATAATCAGGAAGGGCCACATGAACATCACAGCCAAGGTCAAACAAGGCGCTGATCAAGGCCGCAGATACATCGGCAAGACCACCGGCTTTTGCCGAATAATGGGACTGATTGCCCATATCCTCTGGCAGATAGGTCACCTCCGGGGTTACAATCAATATTCTTGGTTTTTTTGCCATCTTTCGTATCCTAAACTAACGATTTTCTAACAGCTTGTGCATCACCCTTGCTACCTCGCTGGTTCCCCAGGCCTGGGCATCGCATCCCCGGGGGGTATGGGGAAAATTCCCATCCAGTATTTCAGGAATATAGCCTGCTGCCCCTTTTCTCATCAGTCCCATCACACTGCCAAGCCAGGCCAGACAGGTGGGATGGCTGGAAATACCAAAGGCATTTGCCCAGGCCTCACAAAATACCGGGAACTGCCAGGTCCAGGCAGTGCCGTTATGATAGGAAGGTTTTCTATTTTTATCCTCATCCCCTTTGTATTCCCCTGAATAGGGGTGGTGGGGGTCGTTTAACAAGTGACCCTGGTGATAAATAGGAAGGGAGGTTTCCATCCTTCTGTCTGCCAGGCTTCGTATCCCTCCGGGAACCAATAGCTCCTGACAGGTTTCCACACATTTTTGGGCAATCACTTTGTCTTCTATCACCCCCAGGGTGAATAAAAACAATTGATTGGGTCGCAGGGCATCATCCGGGATTGCGGCTTTGGCACTGCCAGGCCCCTCTGAATGGAGGCAATCTGAAAAAAAGCCAGATTTCTCCCTCCAGAACAGCTCAAAAATATGGGTTTTAACCGTTTCTGCCCGGTTCTGCCATATGCGTTCATCGGCACCCGGGCTTTGACTGTCAAGGATGTCCAGGGTGTCAAGGAAGCCCAGGGCATTATGCCATAAGGCTTGTATTTCAACGGGATACCCTTTGCGGGGAGAGCCTGCAGGAAAATTGGTGTCCATCCATGTAAAATGAGACGGGCTGTAAAGCAGCAGGGTTTCGGGATCTGCCTTCACGCCGGTGGGCGTCCCACTGATTAAAGAGTTTGCAATGGAAAAAATAATCTGTTTGATGGTTCGTCCCCCAAGAACTTCATCTAAAAAATCCCGATTCCCCTCACTTGCTGCCAAATCCTTACAACATGCAAAAAACCACAGGGGGGCGTCCGAGGTTTCAACATTCTTTGCATCCTCCCCGCAGATCATATTGGGCAGGGTTCCGTGATTTTCAAACCGCCCGAACAATCTTAAGATGGCTTTTGCATCCGAATACCGTTTCAATTCAATCAGGCTTCTGCAAAAGATCAGACTATCCCTTCCCCAGTCCAGAAACCAGGGGTATCCGGCCACCACACTCTTGTCATTGCCACGGTGGACCAAAAATGTGTCCAGGCTTTTGTAAACAGCCTCGGACAAGGGCATGCCCCGTTCAAAGGATTTAAGTTCCGGATAGGGTATTGAAAAATCGACCACACCCGTTTGTCCCTGATGCTCACTGACAACGACTATGAGTTGTTCACTGACTGCCGCAGTGAGTTTCAAAGGATCGCCTCCCTTGCAGGAAACCGTAAAATATCCCGGGCTGAAAAGGTCGGATTCCGGGTCAAGACCCCGCTGGGCTTCCAGGGGCCGATACACCATATACTGCCACTCAGGTGCCGGCACAAATTCCCCCCTGGAGATAAAAACCCTCAATTGTTTCTGGCTGGCAAGGGTAAAAACAAATCCGTTTTTCAACGGCCGGATGGCTGCGGGCCAATCCTTTTCAGGCCCGGCAAAGGCCTTAACCGGATCATGAAAACTTCGGTCTTCAATATCCGGTCGGATGATCAGATTCACCTCTTTATCATCACTGAGAAATGCGGGTACATTTGGGTTTGCCTGGCTTCTCACAAGGGTCATCCGGACGATATTTTCTTGAGGATCAATGGACAGGTGGAGCTCCAAGGCATAATATTTGCCGTCCGAGGTGGGAACATGAAACAGCCATTTACCGCCCTGGTCGTAGGAAAAAGAAAAGGTTTCAAGACAATCTGCTGTCAGCTCCCGTGAATACCCCTGGTAAATTGCCCAGATTCTGCACCTGGAGAAAACCATCCACCGGTTCTCCGGCAGGGTCGGGTCCATATTTGCCCCGAG
>CAXHYW010000403.1:0-4469 GCA_964021475.1 uncultured Desulfobacteraceae bacterium
CATACGGGATTCTCCGGAGTGACTGGAGTTCAGACGTGTGCTCTTCCGATCTTACTGCTCATATTCTGAAAAACTTGCAACATTTAACATCTCATGTAAAACAAATTCCTGATCTCTACTATCTGCAACTTCCTGTGCCATGCTAAACTCTCCTTATACTAATAAATTTGATTTTCGACTGGTTGTAGTCACCACTAATTTTGTATTATTAATTTGAGGTACAACGATTTATCATTCGCTAAGCATAAACCCCTTCCATAAATATAGAAAAAATACTATCAATTTTATTCTGCCCATAGGTCTCAGGATCGCCCATAGTCAACCATATTGTTGAAAAAACCACACTGCTAAAAACATTTGCCATCTCAAGGGGAGGATGATCTTTAAACTCTCCTTGCTTGATCCCCTCTTTAAAAATATCTGCTAAAAGTTCATTCATTTTGTTATGAAGTTTGTTTATACTTTTATTGATATTAGGAACAAGGACTGCATCGATTGAGCTTCTCTGGGAGTTGTAAATTAAAAAATACTCTCTTCTTTGAATTCCATACTTTAGGTACTCATTGAAACACTTTCTAATCTGATCTTTTGGAGAACCTTCATTCTTCTTAATGATATCAAGCAAGATATCTCCAAGGGCAACACCTGTTTCCATAACCATCTCATGGTAGATCCGCTCTTTCCCCTGGAAAAATTTGTATATGGTACCCAGTGGATACTCTGAAACCTGGCTAATCTCGGCCATGGTTGCACCGTGATATCCTTTTTGCGCGAATACAGATAAAGCCGCAGCTAGAATCTCCTCACGTTTACGCTTTTTTTCTCTCTCTTTTCGAGATAGAGGTTCCATTTATCCTCCATGTAATTCATTTATAGAATACACATTCTATTATTGATATATATATTGTCAAGGATTTTTAATTATTTACAGAATAAATAATATTTAATAGAATTATGGGAGAGCCCTTACGGCCCAATAGCAAGAGGAAGGACAATATTTATGGAATATCAATAAATAGAATTTTTTAAATGAATTGATTTTATATCTATTTTATCCAGAAAAAGGGCTGAAACACCCTCTTGGATGCCTGAATAACTTGGAATTATTCTTTTTTTTAAAAGGTGTTTGGGCGAGTTTACCCAAACACCTTCATTTCAGGTATTATTTATTATTTACATCGACACTTTTTGATTTTGGGAAAAACCTTTCTTCCTGGAATTTGCAAGGAAAGGTATAATAACCTTATTTTTATTTCCCCCGGAAACATCATAGGTAATACTTACAATCGGCACACCGGTTTTTTCTTCAATCTTTTGGCCCATTGCCTCGGTTACAAGTCCTGGACAGCAAAATGCAGGATTTGTCTGAACAAGAAGATGCAGATCCGGATGTTCCTGAACAATATGATGGATTTTTAAAATATTATCCATAGATTCGCCTGTGTGCTCAGGATGGATTCCATAATCGGGCAATAGGTCCTCATGGGATTTACCCACTTCAAAATCAGACTTACTTAAAAAAGGCTCAAATATTTTGTAATACTTTCTTTCCATTGCCTGCATGGTTAAAAACAGGGCTTTATTTGAAATAAGACTATGGTAACGGCCTTCCTTAAACCACTTTTTAAAATATGACTGGGCAATGATTTTTACATATTTATAATATGGAGTTGTAATCACCTCTCCACCATTTTCTTCAATAAAATGCACGAGATCCTGATTCATTACATCATTGTCTCTTACATAAAGATCCCCGAAGATTCCAACTTTGGGACGGATCTCATCTTTTGTTTCAATCTTGGAAAATAGTGACATCACTTTTTTTAATGATGTCTCCTTGGATTCTGCGTATTCAAAAGCATGACCCAAAATATCCAGTGACATTTCAAGAACTTTATCTGTTTCACCATTAGTCACTTCATAGGGTCTTATTTTACACCCTATGCTTCTTAAAAGGCCTCCAAACATGTATGCAAAATAAGCATTTGTTGAAGCCTTAAAGGAAATATCAAAAAATGTAAGTTGTCCTTTATAAATTCCGGATAATTCAAAACCGTTTTTCTCTTTTTGTAATATATGTCTAATATGATGGGGATACATCTTAATATTACAGGCAATTTCTGAAGGATTAAGCCATAAAACACAATTGGCCGGATCAAGATTGTTTTTATTCACCGTGTGAATAAAACCTGCCGCAATTGCGTTTAAAGGAATGCATTGGCCGGTATTGGTAAGCATACTCTTTTTAAGAGTATCCTTTGTTTCCTCCATTAAAATTGCATCATAACCTTGATTTCTTAATGTTGCCACAAGTAGACTGCAGCAACAAAAATCCCAATTCGGAAATATTACGGTTTTGTTGCCCATCTCCTTTAAAAATGAAGGATTTATATGAGCAATGCTTTTTTTTGTTTTTTCAGCCTTTAAATTATGATGATTGGTAAAAGCTCTTACCGCTGCTTCCACACGGGTTTCATATCCAACGCTTGAATCATGTTCATCAAGTTCCAGCACAAGATATGGTTTGTTAAAATGTTCCATTATCTGTTTAAAATAATCGACCCCGAAAGAATCAGGTGCACATTTAAAAGAGCTTATATAAACAGGATAAAGATCATCACTTGTTGCTGCAATAAAAGCTGCTCTTAAAAGTTCTGCCGTATGTTTCCAGTGAATTTCTTTCAGCAAAGGCTCAATCTGGGAAAAGTCCTGTCCGTTATAATCCAGCATATCATGGGAAAAAGTTTTAACGCCAAGATTTTCAAAAATCCCTGGAATATTGTTGTTCATACTTTTTGAAAGAATGGTATAAGGCCTTCCCAGTAAAACAGCCTTAACTTTTGAATCTTTTTGATTATGTTCAATAAAAAGTTCTTTTAATTTTAGAGAATTTTCTTCTTTAAACGCCAAGGCCTTATCATAGGCAGAGGAAATATCAAAAAGAGAAAAAAGAAAATCAGATGAAATCTGCTTGAGCATTTTATACAGTTCAAGCTTTGTATGAAAACTAGTATATAGGTACTTAATCGTAGGAGTTAGAATTCTTTTTTCATCATATGAGCCCATACAGGAAAATAATGAAGGGGCAAACTGAGTATAATAACAATGCTGGCGTCTTGCATTCTTTGTTTCGGACTTTTCTTCAAAATAAAAAGGCATGAACAAGTAATCTGCCTTTTTCATAAGGTGCGCCACATGACCATGCAACGAGACCACAGGCGCGCAAAACTCTGCATTTGCTGTAATTTTACCTAATTTTACAGGATCTTTGAGAGATTTACTTGAAATTGTTTTGATTCCGAGACTGGCAAAAAAGTGCTGCCATAAATCAAGGTCTTCAAACACATGAAGAGCCGCTGGAATACCAATGGTAAAATCATGCTTAATTTTTATAGTTTCAGGTTTATTTACAATTTTGCTTCGAAGTTTTAAAAGATCATATTCTTTTTTCTTGGGAATCATTTTCTGGGTTTGATAATCCCTGCCGCATAAAAAACCATATGCAATTGTTTCATTTTCAATATCTGCAATTGTAAGCTTGCAATGGTTGGTACACAATTCACAGGTTTCTTTTCGTACCGGAATTTTATTCTTCCAGAGTTGAAATCCCCGAAATTGGCTTTTGTCAAGCTTTTGCTCCATGACCAGAAGAGCAACTCCAAGCGCACCTGTTAAATGACAAAATCTGGAAACATGTATGGGCTTTTCAAGTTTTTGTTCGAATGCAGCAATCAGCGCGCGATTTTTAGCAGTGGCTCCCTGGAAAAGTATACAATTGCCGATTTTTCCAATATTTGCCACCTTGGTCAGATAATTATCCCGGACAGAGTGAAGTACAGATGCAAGAATTTCGTTCTTTTGAAAACCTTCGGCAAAATAATGATTAATATCACGTTCCATAAATACAGTGCATCGATCGCTGGAAACCGGAGATTTCACAGATTCAGCACGGGATGAATATTCAGAAAGAGTACAGGATAGTTTAAGAGCCTGTTCCTCGATAAAACTTCCGGTACCTGCGGCACAGACGGTGTTCATAACTGAAGATGTCACCATGCCGTCTTTTAAAAGGGTGAATTTTGCATCCTGTCCCCCAATTTCAATAATAGTATCAACATCTTTATTTAGATTAACGGCTGCGGTTGCATGGGCTGTAATCTCATCGGGCTCGATATCCGCGCCAATTATTTTAGCACTGATTCTTCTTCCTGAACCTGTGGTTCCGCACCCTTTGATCTCCATTTTAATATCATATTTATCAAAAAAGTTATCACAGGCCTTAAATAGCTTCTGGACAGCCTGAACAGGTCGAGACGCAGTCTTTGTGTAAAAACCTGCAACAGGAATTCCATTTTCATCTAGAATAATGCTTTTTGTACTGGTTGAACCCACATCAAGTCCGATAAAGCCGTAATTTATATTAAGGCTTGCCGGATCGACATAGATATCGGTTTCAACATCTTCAAAAA
>CAXHYW010000404.1:0-4458 GCA_964021475.1 uncultured Desulfobacteraceae bacterium
TATGCTGTACTAAAATTTTGGCTGTACTAAAATTTAATTTTAACAAAGGGGAGTATGAAGATGAAATCTTTTTTCAAGGCATTGGCAATAGCTGTCGTATCCGTGGCAGTCTTTGCCGCACCCGGTTTTACCAGTGATACAATCAAAATAGGGGTTGGCGGCGTTATCTCAGGAGATCTTGCCCCCTATGGAATTTCTTCTGTTCGTGGTGTTGAGATGGCAATGGAAGACATCAATGCCAAGGGCGGTATCCTGGGAAAACAGATTGAATTGCTGATTGGTGATGATGTGTGTAAGCCAGAAGTTTCTGTGAACATGGCAACAAAACTGGTTTCCGACGGTGCCCAGATGATTGTAGGCCATGTTTGCTCGGGTGCCACCATTGCAGCCAACAAAATTTACAAAGATGCAAATCTTCTGGTTGTCTCCCCGGCCTCCACCAGTGATGCCCTGACCCTTAAAGGCGAACATCCCAACTTTTTCAGAACCATTGCCTATGACGGTGCCCAGG
Organism: uncultured Desulfobacteraceae bacterium; assembly: GCA_964021475.1. Classification (GTDB taxonomy): domain Bacteria; phylum Desulfobacterota; class Desulfobacteria; order Desulfobacterales; family Desulfobacteraceae; genus NBML01. The sequence continues at coordinate 512 of CAXHYW010000404.1, forward strand.
CAACCCTCATGACCAACTTTGCTAAAAACGAACTAAAAGTAAAAAAAGTGGCCCTGATCCATGACAAAGGCGATTATGGGAAAGGTCAGATGGACCTTGCACGATCAAGATTTGAGGCACTGGGCGGTGTTGAAATTGTATTGTTCGAAGGGGTTACCACAGGCGCTGTTGATTTTTCAGCCATTGTTCAGAAAATCAAACGATCAAAAGCGGACCTCACCATGTGGGGCGGATATCACTCAGATGCTTCCAAAATTGTTCAACTGCTGAAAAAGAAACGGGTCAAAACCACTTTCTTTGGCGGTGACGGCATCATCGGTGACAACTTCGTCGCCCTGGCTGGCAAATATTCCGACGGCGTCTATGCAACCGGCCCCAATGATACCTCTTCCAACCCCCTGTATCAGGAACTTGCTGCCAAACATCAGAAAAAATACGGTGAAGACCCCGGAACCTTCTTTTACAATGGATATGCCTGCCTCCAGGCCCTTGCCATGGCAGCAGAGAAAGCTGGTTCCATCGATTATGACAAAATGCGGACCGCCATGTTTGAGATCAAAGTGGATTCTCCCCTGGGACCCATTGGATTTGATAAAAAAGGCGACGTTGTAGGTGCTGGCTTTTCTGTCTACAAGGTTATTGATGGAAAATACAAGCAAGTTAATTAATCACTGATGTTTTACAAAACAGGAGCGTAATTTAAACATTACGGCTCCTGTTTTTGTAAGTATTAGGTTTACTTTAATTTAACAAAGTTTAGGAGTTTTAAATTAATTAACATGCGTTGGATTAAGATAATAATAGGGGTGACGATCACCGGTATACTTGGATTTCTAGGTATCAGAGAAGTGATTTCAGACCCTGTCTATTTTTTGGAATTGCTTTTAGGGGGTCTCACACGGGGCAGCATTTATGCCTTGATCGCCCTTGGGTATACCATGGTATACGGAATTATCCAGTTGATCAACTTTGCCCATGGTGAAATTTACATGATTGGTGCCATCACCGCATTGATTGTGGCAAGTGTCCTGGGCCTTTGGGGATGGAACTCGGCAGTGATTGCGATTCTTGCCGTTGTTTTTGCCATTTTCTATTCCTGTGCCTATGGATATACCGTTGAAAAAATCGCTTATAAGCCCTTGAGGAATGCACCCAGACTCTCTGCCCTCATTTCAGCCATCGGTATGAGCCTTTTCCTTCAAAACTATGTCATGCTTGCCCAGACACCTGAATTTATGCCCTTTGAAAGCCTGATTCCTGATTTTGCATTCTGGGAACCCTATGCACACATTATGACTTCTGTTGAATTGAGCATTATTGTGACCACGGTCATTGTCATGATCCTTCTGGGGATGCTCATCAAATTTACCAAAATAGGAAAAGCCATGCGGGCCACGGCCCAGGATAAAGTTATGGCGGCTCTTTTGGGCGTCAATGTCAATCGAGTGATCTCCACCACCTTTGTGGTGGGATCTGCCACTGCCGCCATCGGCGGGGTTCTCATTGCCTGCCACGTGGGGCAGATAAACTTTTTCATCGGCTTTCTTGCCGGACTAAAAGCATTTATTGCTGCGGTTCTCGGCGGAATTGGTTCGATTCCGGGTGCTGTGCTTGGCAGTCTTGTCCTGGGTATTTCAGAAAGCTTTTTCACCGGCTATTTCTATAGCGAGTATGAAGATGTCTTTGCCTTTTCCATTCTTGTTATTATACTCATCTTCAGGCCCTCGGGCATACTTGGCAAACACGAAACCCAAAAAGTTTAACTATCATTATTTGAAAAGAAGATTATGGTTACAAAAAAAGAAATCAAACAGGCAGTTTTCGTAGCTTTATGGTTTATGGTACTGACCTTTCCCATCATGGTCATTAAAGTAAATACCATAAAGCACATTGTTATCTTCCGGTGGAGTCATCTTTTCTGGATTGGAATTGGTACTTTTTTTGCTTCGCTGACATGGAATTATTTTCTACGTCGCAAAGAAGAAAAACAAAAAGCCGAAACCTCGGATGATGTCCCCCTTGTTCACAGACTCCTTCAAAACGATCGGTTCCGCATACCGTTTCTGGTGGTTCTGGCCATCTTTTTTCTGTTCTACCCCTTTGTTTTTTCCATGTACCATACCAGCATCATGATATCGGCCCTGGTCTATGTCATGCTGGGCCTGGGGCTAAACATTGTGGTGGGACTTGCAGGACTTTTGGACTTAGGATATGTGGCCTTTTACTGCGTGGGCGCCTATGCCTATGCACTCTTAAACCTGCATTTCGGGGTCAATTTCTGGCTGGCACTGCCCATTTCAGCGGCACTAGGCTTTTTGTTCGGTACCCTACTTGGGTATCCGGTACTGCGGCTGAGAGGGGATTACCTGGCCATTGTCACACTTGGGTTTGGGGAAATTATCCGGATCATCATGGAAAACTGGGATGCCTTTTCCAATGGGCCCAGAGGGATTTCCAATATTCCACCCCCCAGCTTTTTCGGCATTGACCTGGGTCAACATGGCACTGTTATTTATATCTATTTTATTGTGACGGGACTGGTGCTCATGACCATCTTTTTTGTCAGCCGTCTGGAAAATTCCAGGCTGGGGCGTTCCTGGATTGCCATGAGAGATGATGACATCGCCTGCCAGGCCATGGGAATCGACAAGGTAAAAACCAAGCTGACCGCCTTTGCCCTGGGTGCCACCTGGGCCAGCATCGGTGGTGTGGTCTTTGCCGCCAAAACCTCCTATATCAACCCCATGTCCTTTACCATCATGGAGTCCATCACTATTTTATGCGTGGTGGTCATCGGCGGTATGGGATCGGCCATCGGTGTTATTGCCGGGGCCCTTGTGCTCATTTTACTCCCGGAATATTTACGGGCGGTGGCAGAGTACAGAATGCTGGTATTTGGCGCCCTCCAGGTGATTGTCATGGTGTTCAAACCCGAGGGACTGATCAAGAGCGTACGAAAAACATATGAATTTAAAAAAGTAGAAGAATAAATTTATGGAACCCATACTCAATGTAAAAAATCTCACCATGACCTTTGGGGGACTAAAAGCCATAGACAATGTGGATATTGCCATTGAACAAGGACAGATCGCAGCGCTCATCGGTCCCAATGGTGCGGGTAAAACAACATTTTTCAATTGTATTACCGGCATTTACCAACCCACAACAGGCAAAGTTGACATCACCCCTCCCGGCAAATCCACCCAAAGCCTCAGGGGTCTGAAAACCAACCAGGTAACGGAAAGAGGACTTGCCAGAACCTTCCAGAACATCCGGCTCTTCCAGGGCATGACCGTGCTGGAAAATGTGATGATCGGACGGCACTGCCGGATGAACGCCGGTGTTTTCGGTGCATTGATGCGCCCCAAAAGCCAGAAGAATGAAGAGAAAGAAGCAACCTATGCCAGTTATGAAATCCTTGAAAAGATAGGCCTAGAGCAATATGTCAATGAAATGGCCGTGAACCTTCCCTATGGTGCCCAGCGCCGTCTTGAAATTGCACGGGCCCTTGCCACGGATCCCTTTCTCCTTTTACTGGATGAACCGGCAGCTGGCATGAATCCCCAGGAGACAAAGGAGCTTGATGATCTGATCATCTGGCTGAGGGACAATGAAAACCTGTCCATCTTACTCATTGAACATGACATGAAACTTGTCATGAGTCTTTCAGACAGAATTCATGTGGTGGATTATGGCAAAAAAATTGCGGAGGGCACACCGGAAGAGGTAAAAAACAATCCGGATGTCATCAAAGCCTATCTGGGAGACGACGCTGACGATGCTTAAATTAACAGACATACATACCTATTATGGAAACATCCATGCCCTCAAGGGAATCAGCATTGAGGTGACCGAAGGCGAGGTCATTTCCCTTATCGGTGCCAACGGGGCTGGAAAATCAACCACCCTGATGACCACCTCTGGCGTGGTCCCTGCCAAGCGGGGTA
>CAXHYW010000405.1:0-4445 GCA_964021475.1 uncultured Desulfobacteraceae bacterium
AGATTCTCCGGAGTGACTGGAGTTCAGACGTGTGCTCTTCCGATCTCCATAATCCCCGGATATTTTTATCCCACACCCCATGCTTGGCAAGCTGGAACATGAATCCGTTGACACAATCAGCTGAAATCAATCGCTGGGCGTCTCCCAATATTTTGTACCGGGCATCGGTATCCACCGTGGCGGCAAGTTTTTTCATCAATCCCCTGAATTCCGGGCTGTCATAGGCAAAATAATAATCGTCCCGGGCATATATGCTGATGTCCATGGGTTCGGTGTGGGAGACAATGCTCAAATCATAATCCCGCTTTTTAAAGACCTGATCCAGCCATTGGGCCCATTCCACGGGAACGATCTCAAGCTCTATTCCGATTTTTCTCAATTGGGAGGCAACAATTTCCCCGCCGCGCCGGGCATACGTTGGCGGCGGCAGTTTAATCACCCCTTTAAATCCGTCGGGGTATCCGGCTTCAGCCAGCAATTGCTTGGCCTTTTCAAGATCATAAGGATGGGTTGCGATCAGATCCACATAGGCCGGATGATGGGGGGCAAAATGGGTGCCGATGGGGGTGCCGTAACCAAACATGGCACCATCGATTATGGCCTTGCGGTCAAGTGCATGGGCAACGGCCTGGCGAACCTTTAACTTTTTAAAGGGACCACGTTGATTGTTGGTAGAAAGGATGGTTTCGCCCTCGGTGCTGCCGATGACCACATTAAACCGGGGATCGCTCTTAAATTGTGCCAGACTTTCAGGAGCTGGAAAATTGGCAAACCCATCGATATCCCCGGCCATCATGGCGGAAACAGCGGCTGCGGGATCCGGGATAATTTTGATGGTGGCCTTTTTCAATTTGGCCGGTGTTCCCCAATAGGCGTCATTTTTGACCATGACAATCCGATCACCCTTCACCCATTTGGAAAATTTAAAGGGACCGGTACCGATCGGGTGACTTTTATTTTTTTCGACACTTGCCTTGTCCACAATGATGGCATCGCCCCAACCCAGGTTGAACAAAAAGCCGCCCGTGGGCTGGCTCAGGGTCACCACAACGGTATGGGCATCTGTTGCCGTAACGGATGCGATGGGTTTAAATAGGGCTTTTTGGGCGTTGACGCTGTCTTTTGCCCTGGCTCTGTCCAAAGAGAAAACCACATCCTCGGCCCCAAAAGAAGCACCGTCATGGAAAAGAACCCCTTCTTGAAGAATAAAGGTATAGGTTTTCTGATCTTGAGAAACAGTCCAACTGCTGGCAAGAGCGGGTTTTACCACCCCGTTCTTATCAATCCGGGTCAGACCCTCAAAGATATTGGCATAGACCACCTCATCAATGGCTGCAGCGGCCCCTGCAGTGGGGTCAAGGTGGGGCGGTTCCAATACCATTCCCAAATTCAGGCTGGTCTTGGCGGCCATCACCAAAGGAACATTTATGACAAGTCCCATAGTTAAAACGGCCCATGTTAAAACGATCCGTGTAACCAAATTTTTCATTTTACGCATTTTATCTCCTTGAGTAATCCTGATTTTCTAATCCTAATTTTCAAAGGCCGTAGCGATCACGGTAGCTGTCTAAATCCCCCATCCTTTCCGCCTGAAATACCCCCCTGGCAATGGCCCGGGCCACACAATCAGCGGCCAGCATTCCCAGTTTGGATACCCCCAGAACCGGATCGGATAATTCGCACTTTCCCGTTGCTAAAACAAAAACACTGTCCCCGTCAAAAGGGGAATGAACCGGCCGAATGGCCCTGGCCAAACCGTCCTGAGCCATAATCGCCACCCTTCTTGCCTGGGGTTTGGTCAGCACCGCATCGGTTGCCACGGTCACCAGGGTGGTGTTTTTACCCGTGGGCAGTTCAAAGGTAAAATCCAGGTCCATATTGGTATTTACATCGGGCTGGGGCTGGTGTCCCAGTTCTCCGTTCTGCTCATAGGGAAAGGCCCACATGGTAGAACTTCCCGGCATGGTAACCGACCCCATTGAGTTAACAGCAGCGATGGCCCCGACACTAATCTCTAAATCTCCATCAGAAAAAACAAAAGAGGCACTGCCCAGCCCCCCTTTCAAGCCGCCGGAAATGGCACCAAAACCGGCACCCACATTCCCCAACTCAAAGGTTGAACTTAGCCCCTGGGCGGCTTTAAATCCCAGATCGTAATAAGGGGATTTAACCCCCCAATCCTTATCTCCCCCGTTTAACAGATCAAACAAAATAGCAGATGGCACAATGGGAATAATGGCATCCCCCAGAACAAAGCCCCTTTTTTGCTCCCTTAAGCTTGCCATGACACCGCCTGCAGCATCCAATCCGTAGGCAGACCCGCCGCTTAAGACAATCCCGTGGACCACATCCACCAGACAATCGGCGTTCAGGGCCTCGGTCTCACGACTTCCCGGCCCCCCGCCCCGGATATCGGCCGAGGCAACGCTGGGTTCATCGGGTATGATAACGGTCACGCCGGTTCTGATCAGATTATCTTCAACATTGCCCACCCGGATGCCCGGAACATCTGTTATCAGGTTTTGCTTCCCCACTTTTATCATCTTATTATCCCCTTGCTTCACTTTGATAGTGCCTCTTATTTACTAATAACACGGTTAGTAATAGGAAGGGCCATATATTTTGTCAAGAAAAAACTAGAGAATCCAACCCCCTATATCCAAGGGGTTTAAACTACCTTGGATTCAGCCGGGCAGATTCTACTCTTTAAGGATGGGAAATGTATTGGCCCCCTGGGGCATCACCGTAATTTTCGGGGAATTGCTGCCGCATTTCTCATATGCAATGGCCAGGGCCTCTTCCATGGTAGCCACCCCTTGAACCCCTGCTTTCCCGGCAAGTTGTATGTTCTTTTCCTGGGTCACCAGAAGAATGGTGCCCAGATTCGCATATTCCAATTGCCGAACCGCCACCCACCCTGAAATTAAGAAATTTTCCCGTACCGCCTTTTCCATTTCAAAGGGTGTGGGATGGGCGAACCAATCGAAGAATTCACCAGGCTCTTTAATATCGGGGCAATCCGCCAGAATGATAGCGACCCCCCCTTTTTTCATGGCGTATACCGCATTGTCGATGGTCTTTTGGGACTGGTAAAGGTTAATGTCTTTCGGGTAGCCGCCAGCAGAAGCGATGACAATGTCGGCCTGTTCTTCAATGGCTATTCCGAAGATCTTGTCCACCAGTTGTGTGGCCTTCTGCCAGGCTGAGATCCAGTTGCCGGTAAAAATACCGGTAATATCACCGTCCAGATTGGGAACCACATTGATGATGAAATCTGCCTTTAGAAAGGCCGCAACCTCCATCATGTCTTCGTGGGAAGGGTTTCCAAAAGTTTTCATATTGGCGGAAAGAGGGTTGGAGCCATCTCCCAGACACTTTCCCATGGCCCACATGTGACTTTGCTGGATGGTCTTAAGAGAAGACACCCCGGGCATTATACTTTTTCGCCCCCCGCCGTAGCCCACCATGTAATGGTAGATCACCCCCCCGGTTAAAATGACCCGGTCCGCCTCGGCCACAATGCGGTTAAAGGAAACCTCGGTTCCCCGGCTGGTTTTACCGTAATAGACCATGTTGTCGGTATCCCAGGCGTTGTGGTTGACCACCCGCACCCGGTTGCAAATTTCTTTGGTACACAATTCTTCCCGCTCTGCCTGTGTATTCTGGCGATGGGCGCCCACAGCAATGATGACCGTTATATCCTTATCTTCGATACCCGATTCATTGAGATGATCGATGAGAATGGGCAATGTCAATTCATTGTGCTGCCACACCCGGGTGATGTCGCTGACGGCTATGGCCACGGTTTCGCCGGGATTTACAATTTCACTCAAAGGAGGACTGTCAATGGGATGATCAAGGGCATATCGATAGGCGGCTGCCAAATCCTTTGGCGGTGATTGGTTTTCTCCCACAAGTTCGTAGAGAAGCTGCGCCTCTGGGATGGAAAATTTTTCCGTCCCTTTTCCAATTTTTAACTCAAAATTTCGGTTGGTCATGGTGCACAATCCTTATGGTATCCGGTAGCTTTTATCCGCTTATTATATATTTTGATCATTTTTTGGGCAGTTTGTCCGCTTCACCCTCTATCATGTGATAAACGTGTTCTTCTCCCGGGAACGCCCCCTTCCGGACATCATCAATATAGGCGGTAAAAACATTTCGATATTCCTGGGCAAGATTGCCATACCGTTTGACAAACTTGGGGGTAAAGGTCTGGGAAAGCCCCAGAATATCGGAACAGACCATCACCTGGCCGTCACAATGTCCGGCCCCAATACCATAAACCGGTATAGGCACTGCCTCAGAAATCAGCCGGGTGACCTCGGGAGGAACGCCTTCCACCACAAGGGAGAAAGCGCCAGCTTCATAGACTGCAATAGCGTCATCGATGATTGTTTTAGCACTGTCCGCCGTCCTCCCCTGGGCACGGAATCCGCCCATGG